>CATZDY010000209.1 GCA_958417755.1 uncultured Peptococcaceae bacterium | reverse complement strand
GAACAGGCAATTTGGCAGGAGTCGCCACCGCCATTACTTTGGGTGGTCCGGGTGCAGTTTTCTGGATGTGGGTAATTGCTCTTTTGGGGGCCAGCAGCGCTTTTATTGAGTCCACATTGGCCCAATTATATAAAGTACACGGACATAATTCTTTCGTTGGCGGGCCAGCTTATTACATGAAAAAAGGATTAAAACAGCCGTGGATGGGAGTTTTGTTTGCCTTTTTGCTTATCTTTACTTTTGGATTTGCTTTTAATTCAGTACAAAGCAATACCATTTGTGCCGCTTTCGAAGAAGCATTCAATATTCCTCCCAGCCTAATGGGAGTGATACTGACCTCGCTCACATTAATTATCATCTTCGGAGGCATTCAGCGTATTGCTAAAGTAAGTAGCATTATTGTTCCTGTCATGGCATTGGGATACATCTTTTTATCCCTTTTCATCGTAATTGTAAATGCAAAGCATTTGCCAGAAGTTATTGAATTGATTATAGCGAATGCCTTTGGCTGGGAACAGGCATTAAGCGGAGGTATAGGCATGGCATTAATGCAAGGAATCAAACGTGGATTATTCAGCAATGAGGCCGGTATGGGTTCCGCACCCAATGTAGCGGCAAGTGCCGATGTTACCCATCCTGTAAAACAAGGATTAATTCAGACATTGGGAGTTTTTACCGATACACTTGTCATATGTACCTGCACTGCTTTCATCATTCTTTTCAGCGGAGGGGCCTCCACTAAAGAAGTCAATGGAATAAAACTTACTCAAATGGCACTAAATAATGAAATAGGCAACATTGGGACTATTTATGTAGCGGTGGCAATTCTGTTTTTCGCCTATAGCAGCATTTTGGGAAATTATTATTACGGTGAAGCCAATGTACGTTACATAACTCATCGGAAATGGGCTATCCCCATTTATCGTATAGCAGTGGGAGGAATGGTTATGTTTGGGGCATTGGCCAGTCTGGAACTGGCATGGAGCCTGGCCGATATGGCAATGGGATTTATGACTATCTGTAACTTGATAGCCATTACTTTACTAGGGAAATATGCATTCCGTCTATTGGAAGACTATCGAATTCAGAAACGTAACGGGGTCAAAAATCCAGTTTTCACCAAAGACAGAATGAAAGATATTGAAAATGATTTGGAATGCTGGTAACACAAAGCAATACCCCCGGCATCAACCATTCAATAAAAATGATAAATAGTAAAACAAAAGGATTTTAATCAAAAATGTTTCAGTTTTTATCGCTATCTTTGCAGACAGGAAAACAATATAATTTAAGAACACAATGAGCATATTTTCAAAATTATTTGGTAAAAAACAGACAGAAGGAGAAGAAACAAGCCGCATAGGTGGTATGGAAGACTTCATGACACTAATCCGTGTATATTATCAGTCTGTAATGGCCTGCAACATAGGTATCACAAATATTAATTTTTTGCCAGACATGGCAGTTTTCAAACGCACCCTTAAAATACCGACCCAAAACAACAAGTTGGGAATTGCTGAGAAGTCACGCTGCAAAAAGATGTTAGTAGAACTTTATGGTCTAAGTGATGATTTCTTTAAAGAAATTGACGGTTCTATAAAAAAGAATTGCAAGAATGTAAATGATGTCAAGACTTATCTTTTTATGTTCCAAGGATTCAGCAATGACTTGATGATGCTGATAGGTAATTTGATGCAATGGAAATTCCGTATGCCCAGCGTAATGAAAAAAATGTTACGTAACATGACCGAGAAAACAATTCATGATATCATGACCAAGACCGACTGGAAAGACGAAAGCGTGCACAAGACCTGTGTTGCCATTCGTAAATACAAACAAGCCTTAGGATATTCTGAAAACTGGATGACGGAATATGTGTATAACATTGTATTACTGGCTAAAAAAGAACCAAAGCCAAAAGAATAATCATTAAAGATTTTATGAAATCCTTATTAAATATAGAAGAACATCCATTAGAGCCTTTTTTACCGGCTAACGCCAAACTGCTGATGTTAGGTAGTTTTCCCCCACAAAAGAAACGATGGAGCATGGAATTCTTTTATCCCAATCTGCAAAATGATATGTGGCGTATTTTTGGAATAATATTTTTCCAAAACAAAGACCACTTTCTGAATCCTGACAAAAAGGTATTTGACAAGGGACGTATTATTGATCTTTTGAACAAAAAAGGCATCGCACTTTATGATACCGCTTCAGCTGTTCGCCGTTTACAGGACAATGCCTCAGACAAATTTCTGGAAGTTGTAGAACAGACAGATATCAGTTTGCTACTGAAGCAGATTCCAATGTGCAAGGCCATTGTAACCACAGGACAAAAAGCAACGGATATTATTCGTGAACAAATAAAGGTGAAAGAACCCGTTGTAGGAACCAGCGAACCTTTTGAATTCGAAGACCGGATAATGCGATTATACAGAATGCCTTCGTCCAGCCGTGCCTACCCGTTGCCCATTGAAAAAAAATCAGCAATATACCGGGTCATGTTCAATGAGTTAGGCCTATTAAACGAATAATGAACAATATTTTTTCATAAATAGGTTTGTATATTCCAAATATTACACTACCTTTGCAGCCGCAAACACGGGAGTAGCTCAGTTGGTAGAGCACCGGTCTC
>CATZDY010000208.1 GCA_958417755.1 uncultured Peptococcaceae bacterium | reverse complement strand
AAAATATACATTATTGTTTTTAATAAAAAATATTACTCAGAATAGATTTTCTTAGCTAAAATAAAAGGATATTTTATTTAAAACGCTAAAATAATCAAGAATATTCATTATCATAAGGGGGGAAAGGAAGGAAGAGGTACTTGGTAAAGGTAAAAATTTTCTACCGATATTATGAAAGATAAGAGGGATAAACATATGCGGCGTTTGTGGATGATGGCAATGGCCATGTTGTTCATATTGCTTCCTATTTCTTCTGCATTGGCAGACGAGGGAGGCGTGGTACCTACAGTACAGGCGGAAAACAAAATTACAGTACTTGCTTATCATCATTTGGAACCCCAAGCCACAGGGAAACACTTGACCAATTCTGCTATTTTGCCCATTGAGGAGTTTAATCGGCATATGAAGTATTTGGCGGATAATGGATATCATACCCTTAGCTTGGATGAATTGTTGGAATTTTTGGCTGGAAGATATGAGCCACCAGCACATTCAGTGCTTATTACCTTTGATGACGGGTATGAATCCAATTATCAATATGCTTTTCCTGTATTGGCGAAATATAATTTTCAGGCTGTTATTTTTGTCATTGGAGAATTGGCTGATGAGTCCGCGCGGACAGTAGATACACATACAGGAGAGGTTGTACCTTTCTTAAAACATGTCACCAATTATTCTATTTCTTCTATGTTACGGACAGGTTTCTTGGAAATTGGGAGTCATACCTATGGGAATCACCGGTATATTGGGGATTCACCTGCATTGGCAGTATTGACCCACGAAGAAATTAAAGCTGATTTGTCCCATTTGGATGATACCTTGACTTCTTTGGATATTCCTAAACCCAGGGCTTTGGCTTATCCTTATGGAGTATCCAGTCCCAATGTGATTGTAGCTGCCCGTTCTTTGGGGTATACCCTGGGCTTTACAGTGGTTCCAGGTTATGTCCGTCCTGGGGATGATCCTATGCTTCTCAATCGGTTTTCCATTAAAACAGGAGATGATAGTCAGTTTATTTCCATTGTCAATGGTACATGGACCAATTCATAAACTTACCATATGCCATTTGACCAGAAAGCAGTGAAGCATTATGCAAATGGATCCAATGGAAAAGGAATAGAGATGGCATTTTGTTTGATTGATTAGATAGCGCTGTGCTTGAAAAATGTTTGTTTTTCATTGCTTGAAGCGCTATTTTTTGTCCTTTGGATGATTTAAAGAAATTTGTTGTTATAATGGGACTTATAAATGTCACGATAGGGAGGTTGCCATGAAATTCATATCTTGGAATGTCAATGGACTTAGGGCTTGTATGAAAAAGGGGTTTATGGATTTTTTTATAGAGCAAGAGGCAGATATATTTTGCCTTCAAGAAACAAAATTGCAAGAAGGGCAAATTGAATTGGATTTAAATGGTTATACCCAATATTGGGATAGTGCAGTGAAAAAAGGTTACGCCGGGACAGCTGTGTTTACCAAACATCCACCATTATCTGTTTTTCGCGGTATGGGGATTGCAGACCATGATAGGGAAGGACGTATGATTACTTTGGAATATGAAACATTTTTTTTGATTAATGTTTATGTTCCGAATGCCCAGAGGGGATTAGCTCGTTTGGCATACCGAAAACAATGGCAAGATGATTTTAAGACATATATACAACAATTAAAACAGAAAAAACCAGTAATCATTTGTGGTGATATGAATGTAGCGCATCAAGAGATTGATTTAAAACATCCGGGCAGCAACCATAAATCCGCAGGTTTTACTGATGATGAAAGGCAAAAAATGACTGAATTATTGGAGATTGGGTTGGTGGATACTTTCCGCAGCCTTTATCCGGAGAAAAAAGATGTATATACATGGTGGTCCTATATAACCAAAGCCAGGGAACGCAATGTGGGATGGCGTATTGATTATTTCTTAGTTTCCCAAGCATTAACAGTTCAAATGCAAGATGCCTTGGTATATGATTCGGTACAAGGCAGCGATCATTGTCCTGTGGGGCTACTTCTTGCGGAAAGTATCTTTTAAGAATACAAAAGAAGTTGACAAGAATATAAAATAACAAAGCTTGCTAAACTCGGATTGGTAACAGAAAAGACGTTATGAACATTATCAAGTATCATATTTTAGGGTATGCTATGGCCAAAGGAGTGAGTCACTTGACAGATATATACCAGTTTCCATACCATCAAAGGCCTGAAGGCGAAATTGTTGAAATTGATGCCCACACTTATTTTTCCATCCCTGCCAAATTTACAGAAGGAGAAAAAGTTTGGCTGGTGGCAGCCAGAAAAACTGGCCCTGCCATAAAAAGTGGGAAATTATTTCAGGATAATGGCCAAATAGGCCCTATTGATGATAATCTTGATGTTTCCATGGCCATCATTCCCATCCATCCTAATGAGATTGTAAAGGTAGCCAAAATCATTGCCCAGGATATATAAAGAAAAACTCTACAGATAAAACAATATCATAGGTTGTGTTTTGTAAAACAACTAAGCCTATCTTTTTTAACAAAAAAAGATACTAAAAGGATTCGGAAGAGGCAAGGGTTTCTTCCAGCTCTTCTTGTGGATCTGCATAAATGGTTTTTTGGTCTGTATAAATCACATATCCTGGTTTTGCTCCAGAAGGTTTGTTGACATATTTACGTAAAGTATAGTCCACAGGTACTTTGCTAGAAT
>CATZDY010000207.1 GCA_958417755.1 uncultured Peptococcaceae bacterium | reverse complement strand
GCCTGTCCAGGGAATACCGGGAAGCCACGGGGGACTACGTTTCCGGGTATTTGCGTCCCATTATGTTTGATTTGAATTTGCCTTCCTGGCGTTGGATTCCCATCAATGAACAGGCAGTGGCAGACCATCAAATCCTGCCCTATGATAATGCGGAAAAAATCATCATGGAGGCTGATCGGGTTTCCGTCTGCTCCTGCATGTGCCGGGCTGTACAAGAAACCCCCTGCCAATACACAGAACCTCCTTATGAGCTATGCATTCAGCTGAATGAGTTTGCTGATTTTTATGTGAATGACTTGAAAATTTCCCGCTATATTGATCATGATGAAATCAAACAAATCCTAAAGTACAATGAAGAACACCACTTGGCCATGGAAGTGGGAGGCTCACAAAATGCAGAAATCATCTGCTCCTGTTGCGAATGCTGCTGTGAGCCCTTGAAAATCTACCGCAAATTCGGTGGACAAGGGGTCAAAAAAATTACCAATTATTACATTGACCTGAATCTAGATGCCTGCACAGCCTGCGGAGAATGTGTCAAATACTGCTTTACCCAAGAAGGCCTGATTTTCCAAGACAATCAAATTACCTATCAGCAAGAAAAATGCGTGGGTTGCGGGGTCTGCATCCGCAGCTGCGGGGAAAAAGCCATTGTCCTGCGTCTGAAAAATCCTGAAGAAATTTTTGAGCCCCCCCAAACCATGTACGATTTATATGAAATCCAAGCCAAAGGCCGCAGAGCAAAAAAAACCGAGGATTAAGCCATGCATGAATTGGTTGTGACCAAACAATTGTTAACCCAAGTCTTACAATATGCCAAAACCAATGAAGTGCTAAAAGTGACAGCCATCCATCTAAAGGTGGGCGCTTTACGGGGTATTGTAGATGAATGGCTGCGACGATATTTTGCCTATGCCAGCCAGGGCACTTTGGCCCAAGGGGCCCAGCTTCAAATTCAGCGCATTCCCGGCAGTGTGGTTTGCCCCTGCGGCGTGATCACCCCCATTGAACTGGGGCATTTGGACGAAGCAGCCTGCCAAGAATGTGGCAACCGCCAGACCCTGCGTTTATGGAGTGGCCAAGAATTCATTTTAGAAGGCATCGAAGTTTTGGAAAGAAAGGGGCAATCTGATGGCTGAAATCGAACAGGATGAAATTAAACTGATTGATGTAAAACAAGAAATCTTTGCAGATAACGACCAAAGCGCAGCCCAAATCCGGCAGTGGCTAAAAACCCGAAAAAGTTGCCTGATCAATTTGATGGGTTCTCCGGGGTGTGGCAAAACCAGCCTTCTCCTGCAAACCATTCAACACCTCAAGGACAAAAAGAAACTGGCTGTGATTGAAGGGGATATTGATTCCTTGGTGGATTCTGAAAAAATCCAGCAAACCGGAGTAACAGCTGTGCAAATCAACACCGGCGGAGCCTGTCATTTGGATGCTGTGGTGGTCCAACGGGCTTTAGAAACCCTGCCCCAGCAAAACTTTGATTTGATTTTTGTAGAAAATATTGGCAACTTGGTCTGTCCAGCAGAATTCGATATTGGAGAGCAGGCCAAGGTCATGATTTTAAGCGTACCAGAGGGGGATGACAAAATCCTAAAATACCCCTTGATGTTTACAGTATCCGATGTTTTGGTGGTTCATAAAATAGACTATTTGCCAGAAGAAGGCTTTTCCATGGAAAAGCTAAAAGCCAGGGCCCAAATTCTAAACCCAAACCTAACAATATTGCCAGTATCATCCAAAACGGGCCAAGGCCTGGAGGCCTGGATACAATACCTGGAATCCTTGCTTAACTGATACCTTGCCTAACAATCCCCCTTCTTACTGTTCTTTTGTGGCAAAAGAAGGGGGATTTTATTTTATCAGTCACCGTATCTCCCTTTCCCAATATAGATTGCTGTCAGACACCCCAAATAAGATAAGGGCTATCCCTACCCCCATCTCCCTCTTATATGTATAGATTTCACTGTTACCTGAAAAAGCAAAATATTTTAATCTATAGTAAAACTTTTATTAGAATCATTACTTTCCCTAGACACTTCACCCATGCCTTTCGCTTTTCTTGTACCAAAACACTGTGTTTGTATGTTGTTGGTGTGTTTGTTATTAAAAATTTAAACTCTCTCAATGGCCAAAAAGCAAAGATTTTCAACCTTTTGGGGGAAGAATTTAGTGTATGCTATTTGTCCTCACCTTATTTGTATCCATCAGATGCTGTTTTTCAAGCGTATCAAATTGTATTGTGAGGCTCATGATCTCTTGGGCTTTTTTCATTGTTAGGGCATGAGCATACCCATAAAGCTGTTCTCGTCTCACCAATTCCTGTTGGGCGGTTTCAATCTGAACCCCCAAACGATAGAGTTCCATCGCTTGCTTTAAAATCGATACAGATTTCAACATTGCTCCATCTCCTTTGTAAGCTTATAGCAATTTTATATATACATAAGCTTACAATAAATACAATGCAAAATCCCACGAAAAATGTTGAAATTCTTAAAATATTTTTATTTTATTTATTTT
Organism: uncultured Peptococcaceae bacterium; assembly: GCA_958417755.1. GTDB lineage: Bacteria > Bacillota > Desulfotomaculia > Desulfotomaculales > Desulfocucumaceae > CATZDY01. The sequence continues at coordinate 167 of CATZDY010000207.1, read as the reverse complement.
TTACAACAAATGCTTTATATTTAGCGTAGTTTATCAAGAATTGTATCAATCATTGCATTGGTAAACTCAACCTGTTTTGGAGAAAGAAAATGCAATTTCTTGCATATCTCATCTCGCTGTTCTAACCTGTTTTTCTCAAGGCTGTCGGCCAAAAGAAAATCCGGTGA
>CATZDY010000206.1 GCA_958417755.1 uncultured Peptococcaceae bacterium | reverse complement strand
TTTGGTCAGCTTAAACCGCATCATCAATGTGCCCAAACGGGGGATTGGGGATGCTTCCTTGCAAAAGATTTTAGATTATGCATCAACAACGGGCCATGATGCCATCCTAACCTTGTTGGCTGCGGATCAAGCGGGGTTGTCAGGCAAAGCCTTGAAATCTGCTGTACAATTAGGACAGTTTTTAGAAGATATCTCCAACCGAAGCGGACAAATGACTGTAACAGAGATTACCAATGAGATTTTAGAAAGAACAGGGTATTGGGCTCTGCTGGAAGCAGAGGATACGGTGGAATCCAGGGGAAGGCAGGAAAACTTAAAAGAATTTTTATCTGTCACCGGGGATTTTGATAAACAGGCAGAAGAAACATATTTAGCGGAGTTTTTAGCAGGCATTTCTTTGGTGGCAGATGTGGACAATCTGGAAGATGCAGAGGAAAAGGTTGTATTGATGAGCCTCCACAGTGCCAAGGGGTTGGAATTCCCAGTGGTATTTTTGGTGGGCTTGGAAGAAGGGATTTTTCCCCATTCCCGTTCCTTGACAGAACCAGGAGAAATGGAGGAAGAAAGACGTTTGGCCTATGTGGGCATCACCAGGGCAGAACAAAAACTATACTTAACCCATTGTTGGCAGCGGACTTTATATGGAACCACGCGGTTCAACCAAGCTTCCAGGTTTTTAGAAGAAATTCCCGGGCATTTGCTGACCCGTCAAGATCCTTTGGATGGCGATTTGATGCCAGAGACCCAGACTGAGATTGTCCCTGGGGGAAAAGGAGAAGCTTTTTCAGGAGACAATGATTCTGTGGAATCAATCAGTACCCTACAGGCAGGAGATACTGTATTACACCGGAAGTGGGGACAAGGAACAGTGATAAACATTCGGGGTGCTGGGGAGAAAGCAGAAGTAGACGTAGATTTTCCTGGTATGGGGATAAAAACATTGATGGTGAAATTTGCCCCCTTGCGGAAGATAAGCGGTTAAAACCCATGGTTTGACCAGGAAGTTAGATATGCTTTAGCGCAATAACAATGGGACTGAAATATGGAGAAAATCCTATGGAACGATTGCTGTTGGTGGCCATTTTAACCTGTTTCATCCATTTGATCAATACCCTCATTTATTCAGTACGGGTTGCCGGGGTGCGGACAGGTCGTTTGGCCATTGCTTTGACTTTATTCAATGTTATATTTCTTTTGTCCAGCACAGCCAATATGATTCAAGGTCCCTTTTTGGGGACCATTGTGGATAAGGCCATCAAAATCGGTGGGGCTGATGTGACAACCATGGCCTATCAAGAGCAATTGGGCATCTTGAGTGGGGATATCCGCCTGATTATTTTATTCGGCACATTGGGTACACTATTGGGGTTATTATTGATGCCAGCTTTCGTCAAAGTGTTTGTGAAAGCCATTGTGGTCTTTGAACATGCAGGATCTATTTCTAAGATGTTGACCATTGCCATTTTTAAGCCCAGAACCATCAAAGAATTGGCCCAAAAAAAATTGGCCCAGCCCACCATGGAGTCCACCATTCAATACCAAGGGATTCCTAAGGGATTGTTGGTTACCAATGTAGTGGTTACCGCAGTATTTACCATTGGTGTATTGGCAGCAGTTTATGCCGGGGCTTTGTATCCGGACTTTCGTTCCACCACCAACTTTATGGCTTCCATAGTCAATGGGATAGCCCAAATTCTTTTGGCTACCATTGTAGATCCCGCTGCAGCGCGGATTACGGATCAGGCTTTGCGCGGGGTGCGGGCAGAGGCTGAAGTGATGCAATTATCCCGCTTTTTAGCCCTCACAAGGTTGGCCGGTACCTTGCTAGCCCAATTGTTGTTCCTACCAGCTGCTTATCTCATCAAGTTTGTGGCAACCATGATAACATAGGCGGGTGACATTATGAATCAAGTACCTCAGGCAATCCGTGAAAAAGCGGTTGCCCTGCGGCAAGAGATTGAACAACACAATTACAATTATTATGTGCTGGATCAGCCCACCATTTCCGATGCTGCTTTTGATGCCTTAATGCGGGAATTGGAACAAATAGAAGAAACCCATCCAGCTTTAATCACCTCTGATTCTCCCACCCAAAGGGTGGGAGGAAAAGTAAGTGCAGGTTTTGCTTCAGTGAAGCATTTGGTTCCCATGTTGAGTTTAAGCAATGCTTTTGCCCAAGAAGAGCTAGAGGATTTTGACCATCGGGTAAAACAGGCTTTGCCTGAGGAACAAAGGGAAGAGGTTTCCTATGTAGCGGAATTAAAAATTGACGGTTTGGCTGTTTCTTTGCTATATAAAGAGGGGGCTTTTGTACAAGGAACTACCCGAGGTGACGGGGAATGGGGGGAAGATATTACCTCTAACATCAAAACAGTGCGGGCTGTTCCCCTACGTTTACGGGAACCCATTCCTTTGTTGGAGGTAAGGGGAGAAATTTTTATGCCCAAAGAAGCTTTTGCCCGTTTAAACCAACAGCGGGAAGAAGCAGGGGAACCTTTGTTTGCCAATCCCAGGAATGCGGCAGCTGGATCCCTGCGACAGTTAGATCCAGTCATGACAGCTTCCAGGCAATTGAGTATTTTTGTCTATGCTTTGGGTGTTATAGAAGGGGCCCAAAAAGAAATACATACCCATCAAGAAGTTTTGGCATGGTTAAAACATTTAGGCTTTAAAGTGAATCCCCATTCTCGCTTGTTGCCCTGTATGGAAGCT
>CATZDY010000205.1 GCA_958417755.1 uncultured Peptococcaceae bacterium | reverse complement strand
AAATAGTGATACGTAAAATACGTGTAAATATTTGCAAAAATGAAACTAGGTCTTTTTGTACGAAACGTGAAGTAAAAAGGTGAAATAGTTCGAATTAACTGGGGATTTATTAAGGAAGGGAAGGAATATGGGTCAATTGTTGAGGTTTTGTTCTTTTAAATATTTTAGAAAAGTGCTGAGATTTTCTAATTGACTATCGTTTAAAGATTCCACTTCCTCTAAGATCTTTTTTTTGTGTGGAGATATGTTTGTATTTGAAAAATTTTTACCTTCCCCATTTAAACGTTCAAGGGATACATCCAATCCTTTAGATAATTTAAATGCAACCTCAAGCGCAATTGTTTTATTTTTTCGATTTATTATACTTCGAATGGTGGAATCTGTTAAGCCTGTCAAGCGTGCTACTTCGGGAATCGTTAAGTTTTTTTCTTCCATAATTTGCTGTAAAACTTGATAAAAGTCCATATTGTACCTCCTAGAAGGTGCCTGTTATGAGATTCATGATAACGCAATGCGTTAAAAAAGTCAATGGTTTTAGGTTGACATGCCATGCATTGCATGATACTATGGAATTATAAATAACGCAATGCGTTAAAAAGGGGGTGATTAAATGGCTAAATTAAATGCTATAGCATTTGAAAATTTAAGAGTGGAAATGGCAAGAAAACAACTTACTATTACAGATATAGCCAATTATTTAGGATTATCAAAAGCTGGCTTAAGTTCTAAATTATCTATGAAAAGAAATATTAACTTAAATGAAGCGTTATGCATTGCAAGAACATTTTTTCCAGGACTAAGTTTGCAATATCTATTTAAAGAGATAGCAGAAAACCCAATATCTCAAAAACAACAAAAAGGTGCGTAATCTAGCTAATTAATTAGTACATTGATAATTACATACCGCCAGACCTACATGGAACAATCCCCATGTTGGCCGACTGGTGGGAGAGAAGGAGAGGATGAAAAAATAACAATCATAGGGTAATCTTATGGCTTTGTGTGCGGTATTCTTCACTTTTAAGTATGAAATGAATATCCTTAAAAGTCATAAATCCTTTTATGGTTTAAAATAAATGAAAACTTTTCAAATCCAGAGATGACTGGGGTTTTAATGAAATACAACATCAAAAGTTCTATATTCAATAAATTGTTTAATTAGTACAAGAAACCTTGTGAAGAAAGGGGCATGGAACTGTGGGCAAAAAGGAGACCCTTTTTTATTTTCCCAAAGAAGTAGCCGAAATATTTGGTATCAGCCTAAGCGCTGTCTATGAAATGACACGAAGCGGCCAGATACCAAGTATTAGCTTAGAAGGGCCCAAAGGTACCCGTAGTTTTGTTAGGATACCTAAAAAATGGGTTGATGAGAAATTAAAAGAGGCAAGGTAATGTCATGGCAGATATCACTAAAAAAGAGCAGCACAAAATAGCTGGTCTATACAATGCAGGTATGAGCCTTGAAGCCATTTCATACGTAACAGGATACAGCTCTAAGATGATAGGTAGGCACATAAAGAAAAAGCCTGAAAGAAACAAATATAAAAGAAGAAGGAAAAATAAAATCAATATATTTCATTGCAGAATTAAGGGCGAAGTTTACAGGCTTTATTTGCCAAAGCAAGCCATATATTTACAGCGCCATTTTAGAAATGCTCTATATCATTTGAAACAAAAAGATGAACGCATGAGAGAAAATGGCAGTATTTGCTGGGGATGTGCCAAGGCAAATGCAGCAGATTGTGCCTTTATGAGGGATGTAAATCCAGATTTAAGCGGGAAAAAATATAAAAAGAAAGACGGTAGTATTTATGTTATCCTAAATTGCTCTGATTACATAAGGGGTAGGGTGCTACCATTGAAGGAGGTCGTGAATTGTTTGATTGTATCTTAAAAAAGATGAAAGAAGAAATATGTTTGTGGAAAATTACAAGAACAGAGAAGCAAATAAAAAAAGCAAAGCAGCGGTCATGGGATAGATATTTCGCACAACAGGGAAAATGGTAAAAAAAATACGCCAAAGGCGTAATAATAAAAAAACAAATTTAAGATAACACACAACTAACCAATTATATTCTATCCTGAAAATCAAACTTTGTAAAGAGGGAAATGTATGGAACGCCTTATTTTTGAGGCTACGAAAGTAGGTATAAAAATCCATGTCATAGGCGGTAAAATACACATCAAAACACCATGGGCTATGGACCGAATCCCCGCTCAATATATCCCTATTCTGCGGGAAATCAAGCAGAAACAAAAGGAACTCCTTGCCTATTTTGCCCTGCAGAAAGAAGTTCATGATATCCCATTGTTTCTGAATGCTCTGCTGGAATATGGTATTCAGCTGTATATGGAAGATGAAAAGATGTCTTTTTGCATTAAGCAGGGGATGAAGGGCGACCAGAAAGGAGCTATTGAGCTGTTCAAGATAGCCGATAGACATTGGAACTCCATACAGGAATGTATGAAAGAAAACGAAAGGCCAAAAAATCCGGGGTGAATCCCCGTTATAGCAGCCAGAGATATATGTTATAGCTCTGGCCATTGTAAACAGTTAGGTGACTGTGAACTATTTCCCGTGTCTTTTTACAATACTTGGTTTTGTAGAGAAAGGGGAACATTATCGTGAAATTATATGAACTTACATCTGGATATCAATTGATACAAAATATGTTAGAAGAAGGGGACAGCAGCAAAATTGTTGTTGATACCCTGGATTCAATCAATGACGAACTAGAAGAGAAGTTTGGTATCTGTGCGTATATTATCTTAAACCTAGAGTCTCAAGAAAAAGCTTTTTAGGAAGAGGCTGATA
>CATZDY010000204.1 GCA_958417755.1 uncultured Peptococcaceae bacterium | reverse complement strand
GCAAAAACTATCTTACCAGACAGCGGAACCATAATCCTGCTACATTCACCTCATGGTTAGGATGCCGTATTTTCTGTTCTATCCTGGAATATCTGGTCAATTACTCGCTGAACTTCATATACTTGCAAATCCTCAAGCTCTAATAGAGGATGATGGCTTATGGGAATTAAACAATCTTCATTATTTTTTAAGATTATATAAAAGGCATCTAAAACAAATGGAAATCTGATATGTTTGATTGCTTGAATTTCAGTCAAATGATTCTGTTGTAATACCCCTTTGATTGCTTCCTCGTCGGAACTCAACTGGACCATTTCTTCCGACAAAGGGGCGCCAATGAGGGCTAACGTCCATTTTCCATCCCCATATGCTGCTATGGAAGTGGTCATAAGATTCCCCTGGGCATCCAGAATAGGAACTTCCCAGGCTTCCTGATTCATTGTCAGTTGTCCTGTATTTTCATAATCCAGCAATTGTTTTTCAGTAATAAAAGAAATCTTATAGGGTATTCCAATGTTTTCCTCTGAGGAAATATCTAAGTTATTGGCCAGACTTTGGGGAGCTTTGGCATTCCTTTGAAGATACTCTTTCCATAAAAAACCTTCGGGATCATGCTGTAGCTCTTGTTTGATTTCATCAAAATTCTCTAGGATACATTTAACAGCTTCTTGTTTTTCTTGAAGCTTTCCAGCAAAAAGATTTGAATTGATAATGGTATCGCTATCCATTTTCTCAATATGACTAAATCCTAATCCCATTACAGCAAATCCTAATAAGGAAAGCAAACCTATTGATAAAATAATCATCCGTGATTTCATCATTATCCCTCCTAGTATCTTATTTCCAGAATGCACTATTCGCCCACCCATATGTGAGATAAATTGTTTCATTAGTAGCCTTATAACTTCTTCCATTAGCTGGATCATTATAATACATATAATTGGGAGTTCCTGTTTCATAACCAGTTATAACTATTCCGTGGCCAATACTACCAGTATCCAAAGCTGCCGCTATTGGGCCATTATTATTGATTTGGTGTTGAACTGCATTCCACGTAAGAAAATTTAGTTGAGCAGAACCATTTACACCCGAAATATGTTTGACACCATCTTTTATATCATATACATCTCCTGCTGAACCTGGCTGGTTTGGATCATACGGACCTTTTACATACATAATAATACTCAATTCTGTATTTCTGCTGTCTCCATTAAAGTATGCAGAAACCATTGATGCACATGAAGCCCAACAGCTATAAGATCCTGCTTGAGTTTGTCTAGGTACTGATAAAGTTTTTGTAGCTGCAAAAGCAGAGACAGAAAATAAATTTAAAATTAATACTATACTAATTATAGAATAAATTAATTTTTTTTTGAAAAATTTTTTCATTTTTATCTTTTCCTTTCTTGATAATTTTCCTGTTTAATTTTATTTTATTTAAGTAATAACTATATACCTCCTCTCCAAGCATAATTACAATCTAATACCTTTTATTAGTCCTTCTTTCCAGTTTCTTTTTATAAAAACGAATTCTAGGAAATTAAAATAAGTAGGATGTAAATAGTTTAAATCATCGGAATCCCCTCCTATTCCCTCTTTAGTAAGAAAACGAATCAGGTTAAGTAAATATTACAGAAATACTAATTTTTTCAACAATAAAAAAGAATAGTAATCTGCAACCACTATCCTGTAGAAAATTAAATTTTTATTAAGAAAATAAAGAATCAACAAATTGCCTTTATGGAATTTCTATATTTATGAAAGTATGCGTAACTTTTAATAGCACTACAAAATATCTATCTATAACTTATGATACAACTTGCTTTTTCTTGAAATAACTCAAGAAAAAAAATATACCCCGGAAGTATAACTCATATTAAGATAAGAAATTATATCAATATTTTGTGCAATAGATGTCTTTGTAAAAAATATATCTAGAAATCAAAAAGAATATTATAAATTTATTTACCTAGAGACTGTTTTAAAAGTAAGGAGTATGATGAAGAGAGATAGTAAAGTAAAATAAGAAACATAAAACGACATGAGTTAAGTGAAACACAATGGAATTGGATGAAAGAGCTGCTACTGCAGGAAAAGAAGCCTCTTGGAGGCCGGCCGGGAAGCGGGACCTGCCAGAGCGGTCTGGACCATTGCTGGTGTGTGAGACGATGTGTTGGCAGCTCTGATTGCTCAGGACCTGGTGGAGGAAACAACACTGATGCTGGATAATACCACCATCAAGGTACATCAGCACGCCAGCGGAGTAGAAAGGGCAGTACAACGAAGAAACGGGACGCAGCCGGGGAGGTCCTGACAACAAAGGTCCATACAGTGACGGATGGGCTTGGAAATCCGTTGCGTTTTTTGCTCTCCAGCGGAAATCGTAACGATATTTGCATGGCCCAGGCCTTGCTGTAGCCTTACAGGCAGGCTGGTTTTGGCAGACAAAGGGTATGACAGTGACAAATTTGTTCGCTGGATCCAGCAGCGGGGAGGAATTGCATTCATCTCCAGCCGTATCACCGCGAAAAAACCCAGGTGCATTGACCGTCACATCTTCAAAAAACGCCATCTGGTGGAAAAATTGTTTCTTAAGTTGAAGTGACCCCAAAAAATTGGATAAAACATGTGTCGTCAGGTGGTTATTTTGAAAAATGCTTAATGTCTCTGTTGCAAACACACAAACCCTTGGGTCTATTTAAACATAATCTTCTTGGGATTAGTGAATGCCTCTATCTGTTTTATTTTTCAGCTCTTGATTCCTATTACAGGCTTTTGTGTGTTGCTGCCTGATGGATATCGATAAACGCCAACTGGTTTCCTTGTA
>CATZDY010000203.1 GCA_958417755.1 uncultured Peptococcaceae bacterium | reverse complement strand
GAAACTTATGATTGTTTATACAAAAGCTGTGGGTTTGGCGCAATCGTTGTTCAATATACGTCGGGAGATGATTCGGACAACCACTATATCCGTGCAGGCAAAGATTTGATTATGAAGCTTTGTGATACTGCTGCAAAATATAAGAATGACGTATTGACTGTTTTTTGCCTTCCTGCTGCCTGCCCCAAAGTCAAAGAAACTTTTCTGGAAAATCTGAATTACATGGCCTTGGTGGAACTGCATGAAGATGTTGTCTATGAGAAAAAGTCCAGGGAATATTTGGGACGGCTTGCAGAAAAACACGAAATTGTCCCGGATGAAAAATTATTTTTTGAAGTTGAACACAGCCGGAAAGGCTTCCGGGCCACAGAGTTAAACCGAATTTTTGACCAATGGTACAGCAAAAAGCTGCGCACCACCGTTTATCCTCAATATAAGGAAGTTCAGATCGCAAAAGCTGAAATCATTGGATCTAAGCCCAAAGGGAATGCTGCCGACGAACTGAATCACATGATCGGCTTAAAGGAAGCAAAGGATGTGATTGCAAAGGCATTGAATTATTATAAAGCCCAAAAGATCTATAAAGACAAAGGCATTTTTAGGAATCGTCCTGCCATGCATATGGTATTTACCGGGAATCCAGGCACTGCCAAAACCACGGTGGCCCGTTTGTTTGCAGAGATCATGAAGGATAACGGATTGCTGTCAAAAGGCAATTTATTTGAGGTTGGACGCAGCGATTTAGTTGGCAAATATGTGGGATGGACGGCCCGAATTGTGAAAGATAAATTTCGGGCAGCACGGGGAAGTGTTCTCTTTATCGATGAGGCCTATTCTTTGGTGGAGGATCGGTCAGGGCTGTATGGGGACGAGGCAATTAACACTATTGTACAGGAGATGGAGAACAACCGGGACAATATGGTGGTTATCTTTGCAGGGTACCCCGATAAAATGGAAGAGTTTTTGCAAAAGAATCCGGGTTTGCGTTCCCGCATTGCATTCCATGTTCCCTTTGCGGATTACAATGCCGGTGAATTAACCGCCATTGCGGACCAAATGGTGCAAACCATGGGGATGCACTTCGATTCCGCTGCCCGTCAGAAGCTCTATGCTATATTGGAGGAAGCCCGTACATCTTCGGATTTTGGGAATGGCCGCTATGTGCGAAATTTGGTGGAACAAAGCCAGATGGAACATGCAAGCCGCTTAATTCAAATGAATTATGAAGATGTTACGACGGAAATGATGACCACATTGTGCGCAGAAGATATTCCTGTGCCGGAAAGAAAAGAAATTCTTTGCAAAAGGAGAATTGGATTTGCTTAAAGCGGAATATCAAAAATAAATGTCTAATGGGAAAACAAATTAACCCTTTACTAAATTAAAAAATGAATTAACAAGGAGAATGAAAATGACCTCAGGACGGCGTGGAAATGGTGAAGGCGGTATTTATCGTCTGAAAGACGGCTCTTGGGAAGCTCGCATCATGATAGGAACAAATGCGGAAGGCAAATCGAGATTTAAAACATTTACGTCGAAAAAACGCACAGTGGTAGCAAAAAAGCTGGCGGATTATATTGCAAATAAAAAGGAAAGGGAACCGGAATATGCCTGCAATCAAACGGTGCAAAAATGGCTGGGGAATTGGTTTGAAAGTTATGTTGATAAAAATGTAAAGTTATCAACAAAGGTGAGCTATGAGACAATCATAAAAAAACACCTCGTACCATATATTGGGCATATTAAACTCAAGGAACTTAAAAAAGTGGATATTGAGGATATGTATGAAGAGCTATTGGCCAGCGGACGGGTAGACGGGAGAGGCGGCTTAAGTGTTAAAACCATTCAAAATGTGGCGCTAGTACTACATAGGGCACTTGATGAAGCTATAAAGCGTGAATATATTATTAGAAACCCTGCTGATATCGCAAATGTTCCTACTCTGAAAAGTGAGCACGCTGCCAAAAAAGAAATTGAAGTATTGACGAAACAAGAACAAAAGGCTTTGATGGATGTATGTGGTGATGATGTATACGGCGTTGGTATAAAGACAACTTTATTTACCGGAGTAAGATTGGGCGAACTTTTAGGATTAAAATGGAGTGATCTGGATTACAATGCAAAAACCATCAGGATATCACGCCAAGTGAACCGGTTAAAGGATTACAATCCGGATGCAAAGGCAAAAACACGGTTGGGTATCCAAGAAGATACAAAAACAAAGTCATCCAATCGAACCATATCATTGCCGGATGCACTGCTAGAGCTATTGAAAAGGCATCAGGAAAGGCAATCCATGGGGAAACAGAAATGGGGAGAATCATATTATGATTTTGATATGATCTTTGCACGTGAGGATGGCTATTATATTGACCCAGCTACCTTCAGAAACCATTATCTAAAAAAATTAAAGGAAGCTGGATTGCAGCATTATTCTTTTCATGCATTGCGGCATACCTTCGCTACCAGAGCGCTGGAAGCGGGTGTTGCAATCAAAGTGGTAAGCCAGATACTAGGTCATGCGTCGGTTCAAATCACCATGGATACCTATTCACACGTTCTTCCGGAATTACAAAAGGAATCCATGCACAAGATCGCCGAATATATAGAGAGCGGTGATGTGTCGTGAATTTTCCGCAAGTTCCTTATAATTTCCCTTATAATTACGATATCAAACGGTAATATTTTATGTTACGCCATACTAAGAAGCAGCGAATAAATGCCGGAAAATACAGGCTTTTACCACTCTGTGAGATAGGATGATAAATATGTAATATAACTCATAACCCGAAGGTCGCTGGTTCAAATCCGGCCCTCGCAACCAGTAGAAAGGC
>CATZDY010000202.1 GCA_958417755.1 uncultured Peptococcaceae bacterium | reverse complement strand
AGCTGATTGTGGCAATCCTGCCTTTCATTAGGGCATAAAAAAAGAATGAAAAGTGAAGTATTCCTTCGCTATCCATTCTCATATCCCTGATAATATTACCGAAAAAACAAAAGTGCCGCTATTGCCCCATAAGGACAGATAGTGACACTTTATACAATCATAAACAACTTATGCGGAATAAGCAGCCTTACTGCTCTCCTTGAGTCTTCGGATTTATACAAATCCAAAACTCCCCCTATGGGTACGCATAAAATTAACTATAGCAGTATAGTAGCACATGATATAGTATATGTCAATCTTCATGCACAATATATTGTATGTTTTTAAATACTATGCTTTGCATATATGACTTCAATTAGAATATTGAAATATCACGTATCCCATCTCTCTTTTTTCAAGTTTATAGAAAAATTTTTAATAAAAAGTACATAATCTGTTCAATCTGAAAAAATCTCAGTTAATTACTTAATGAAATTGTTAAGACAAAACCAAGTCTTACGCTATTGTACCTTGATAATTTTATACCTTATCAGGAAATGTATATAGGTGCTGCAGATAGTGTCGCATAAATGCACGCCTGCAGCTTGATGATTACATAGTAACACCTCATACGTGCATGAAACATGGCATAGGAAACGGTTTCCTGATATGTCTACCCTTTCATTAATCTAATTTATAGAGGTGATTATATTGAGTGAAACAGACAATCTCTTTAAAGCATACTCCGTTCAGGAGATAGCATCCATGCTCGGCATTGGAAAAACAAAAACCAGGGAACTTCTTGACAGTGGAATTCTTCCCGTTACAAAAGTTGGGCGGCAATATTTTACTTCGCCAGCTTCTATTCAGGAGTTTCTCAAGAAAAACATAGGAAAGCAAATATTCTTTTAGGCCCTTTAGAAAGTTATTGTCAATCAGGCTTGGCTATATTAAAATAGACCTTATACCTGATTTGGCATGAATATCTCATTAAAGAAAGGGAACTATTCATGGCGAGAACAACGAAAGGTACACAACAAAAAAGAAGATCCAAAGGGGATGGATCACTATTTCCAAATAAGAGAGGAGGATGGACTGCCCGATATAGAAAAAAAGGGCTACCGGACAAGGAGTTTAATGCTCCTACCAAAGGAGAAGCGAAAGCATTATTAGATGACTGGAAGATAAAAGTCGCAATACAAGACGCAATTACTTCAAACATCAAAGTACAGGACTATGCGAACAAATACTTATTCCGCAAAAGTCTCATGGTTGAAGCTGGCAAATTCAAACAAACCAGTCTGGATCGATTAGAAAAAACATACGAAAATCATTTAAAAGATACGGATGCTTTTAGCAAAACATTTTCTAATCTGACTGCTGATGATATTACAGCAACGATTAATGCCAAAAAGGAAATCCTGAGTTATTCATCATTAAAGAAAATTTACTTATTTTGGTCTGCAATGATTAAAACAGCAATTTCTCTCGGCGAACTGCCAAAAAACTTTTCTGATATTTTAAATCGGGTGATAATGCCGGAAGAATCCGTTCTTCCTGTAGAAACAAAGGAAATCTCAATCATCCCACCAGAACATGAGCAGATCATAAAAGAAATTGCAATGGAACCCAGTCCAAATAAAAACGAACGCTATTTGTATAGATATGGTCCTGCCATTGTATTCCTTTTAAACACAGGTTTACGTGGTGGTGAATTGCTTGCATTAGGTCAATCTTCTATCGTGCCCTTTTTAGGACGGCGTGGCATTAAAATCACACATACGCTTAGCAGGGTCAAAAACCGAGAAGTCGGCTCAAAAAAACGGACTAAAATGATTTTGACTCCTCCAAAATACCCAAATAGTTTACGGACTATTCCATTAAACAAGGAAGCTGAATTTTCACTATCATGTATGATGGAGCTATACGATAAAAATCGGGTTTTTCCAGATTTGATATTATCTACGCAAAATGGTGTCAGCCCTACAATCCAAAATTTAGCCAATACGCTAAAGAAAATTTGTAAGCGTGCTGAGATTCCAGAATATAATCTTCATGCACTACGGCACACTTTTGCAACAAATCTGATCCGGCAGACTCACAATATGGGAGAAATAAAGGAAGCTGCTGAAATCATTGGCGATAACTATGAGGTGATCATGCGTACTTATGTTCATACAGACAGTGAACGTAAGGTAAGTTTAATTGATGCTATGATTGCATAAATCTTCCGCTTAACAGAGGAAATGGTTGTCTACAGTATGATGGCACAGGCTGTAACAAGCAAAATTCTGCCACCTTATCGTCCACCTTACGAAACGATTTTACTTGATTTTATAAGGTTTTTAACGGTTTTTGGCGGACATATCTATAAATATTAAAGCATGAAAACTTATATTTTAGAATTAATTTTTTAAAAAAGGGAATTGGATTATGGAAAAATGGACTTGTAGAAAAAATTGTGAACTTTTTCTTTCCTATAATTTTGCCACCTTATTTTTTTAGACAGAATTATAGGATTTTGAAAAAAGAAAAAGCCTCGAAAACCTTGATTTTCTGGGCTTTTTAAGAGGCGCAGACCGGATTTGAACCGGTGAATACTGGTGTTGCAGACCATTGCCTTACCACTTGGCTACTGCGCCGTATTTAGTTATTTTGCACAATTATTGGGTTTGTAGCTCCCCCTGTTGGACTCGAACCAACGACACTGCGGTTAACAGCCGCATGCTCTACCGACTGAGCTAAGGAGGAATATTTATCTTATTCGGCTCCCTAGTTTGTGGTGTTGCAGACCTTTGCCTTACCACTTGGCTATGGCACCATATTTAATTATTCCATTTAAGGAAATGACTCCAAGGGGATTTGAACCCCTGTTACCGCCGTGAAAGGGCG
>CATZDY010000201.1 GCA_958417755.1 uncultured Peptococcaceae bacterium | reverse complement strand
CTTTCCCCTTTTACATAAAAAAACCTCCCTTTGCTATGTGGGAGGTTTTAGATGATTTTTATAACACATTATATAAGCCGGCAAAATTCTATTTTTTCATTCATTTTCAGCATAAAAACTATTGTGCCATGATGATTGATAGATTTGTATCAATTTACTTCCAGCCAGATACCCGATAATAATATTGAGTCACTCCGTTTCGATCCTTATAACTGTACCAATCATAGTCCCAGTCATCGTTTAAATAAAAATAATGCAATTTACCTATGGAATCTTTATAAAAATAATATTGTCCATCTCTATGATAGGTAATGGCATGGGGGTATCTATGATTAGGATAATAATAGTAATGTCTATCATAGCCATACCAATCCCTAGCATTTATATCTCCAGACCAATAATGACCATGGGTTCCATAGCTTTGATTGTATACATTATCAAAATGAATGGTGCTACTTTGCTTGGTATCAGCAGCAAATGCAGCAGAAGCAATGCTCATGGATAACAATAAAGTCATTATGATAATCATAAACTTTTTCATGTTATCAACGCTCCTTTTCCCTATTGTTATAAAATTAACTGTTTATAACTAAATATTTAAATATCAATTCATAACCATTTCATTACCGCCGGCATCTCGTATTATAGCGACAAATATTTTCCCAATCAATCATAAAATCATGGTAAATTATAAATAAGCTGACATGAAAGTTAAAAACTATATCAAAATCCTATTTAAAATCATATAAAAAAAGAAGCAGCAAAAATTAACTTTACTGCTTCCTCATCCATCTTATCACAAATCTCCTATTTTTCATAAAATATCCCTCTTATTTATGATAAGGTTCTCCCTTTTGAATTTTAAATGCACGATAAATTTGTTCCAATAAAATAATTCGCATCAATTGATGGGGAAAGGTTAATAAAGAAAAAGATAGACATGTATCCGCTTTTTTCAATACCTCTTCCGCAAGTCCCCAGGATCCACCAATGATAAAAGTAACGTGGCTTTTTCCTTGCAAAGCCATGTTATGAAAATCTTGAGCAAATTTTTCAGAAGAAATTTGCTGACCTTTTTGATCCAAAACAATAAGCATAGTATCTTGTTTCAGCTGTTTCATAAGGCGCTGGGCCTCTTTTTGCTTGATTTCCTTCTGTAAAGCTGGTGTTATATTGGCACGAAACCCTTCATCTGCTATTTCAATTATTTCAATTTTCACATAGGATTTTAAACGTTTTTTATACTCCTCTTGGGCCTGCGTCAAATACTTTTCTTTTAAACGACCCACTGCCAATATGGTCACAGACATCATGTGCATTCCTCATTTTTCTGCGAACAAAAGATTTTAAACTATACACTGACAATATCTGCTCCTAATGCTTTAAATTTATCTTCTAGTTTATCATAACCTCGGTATATGTAATCCGGCTGATATATTTCTGTCACACCTGATGCTTTTAATGCTGCAAGCACCAAAGCAGCACCTGCCCTTAAATCCGTAGCTTTTACCTGGGTCCCTTGTAAACAATCAACCCCTTCAATCACAGCCAATCGGCTTTCAACCTTGATTTTAGCTCCCATACGAGTCAACTCATCAGCCACTTGAAACCTATTTTCAAAAATATTTTCTGTAATAATACTGGTACCCGGCACTGTGGTTAATAAAGCCATGACCTGGGATTGTAAATCTGTAGGAAAACCAGGATAAGGCATTGTTTTGATATCAATAGGCTTTAAGGGTTTATCCACTTTTATACGTACAAAATCTTCTCCCTCAATAATATCAACATTGGCTTCCCTCAATTTAGCACAAAGAGGCTCTAAATGGGTGCAAATTACATTTTCCAAGGTCACATCCCCCCTGGTAATGGCAGCTGCCACCATAAATGTACCCGCCTCTATACGGTCAGGGATAACACTATAGCGGGGACAGCTTGTGAGCTGTTCCACACCTTGTATTTTAATTACATCCGTTCCTGCACCGCGAATCTTTGCCCCCATACAATTTAAAAAATTTGCTAGGTCTACAATTTCCGGTTCTTTGGCAACATTCTCCAAAATAGTTTGTCCCTGAGCCACTGTTGCAGCCATCATCAGATTCTCCGTGGCGCCCACACTGGGAAAATCCAAATAAATTCTTGCACCTATTAAGGATTTAGGCACCATAGCCCGAATATTTCCTTTATCCAATTCCAGCTTTGCCCCTAATCCTTGCAATCCTTTATAATGTAAATCCATTGGTCTGTTCCCAATATTACATCCACCTGGCAAAGCAACCTTGGCATTTCCATACCGAGCTAGCATGGAACCTAACAACAAATTGGAAGCACGTAACTTTTTAACCAAATTATAAGGAGGATGGTGATTGATTTGTTGTGGCGGAATGATTTTAATCATTTCTTTTCCCTGCCAATGTACTTGGGCACCGATGGATTTTATAATTTCTAACATAATCATTACATCATTAATTTCTGGCACATTTTCCAAAACAACTTCTCCCTTGGCCAGAATTGCTGCGGAAATAAGAGCCAAAGCCGCATTTTTTGCCCCACTTACCTTAATTTTTCCCCTTAGAATAGATCCGCCTTTTACGACAATTTTTTCTTTACTTAACATAGATGCACCCATTGGCAGTCAATACCCTGCCTTTCCCCTAAATAATATTGACAACAGACAAATGTTTCACAAAAGCAATCATATCATGATATTATACCTTTGCACATTTTTGTGTAAACCTTTTCCTTAAAGATAAAGTTAAATTCTCCCTTGAATATAAAAATCCTTCCTTATCTTTCAAAAGCTATAAAACAGCGTCTTCTTATTTCAATATCATTTGGCATAATCCAATGAATCAAAGAAAATCATCCATATCAATCCTGTTGGAGCCACTGTAACCATGCATGTTCAAAGTCCTTTATATTCTGGTTTAAAATGTTCTC
>CATZDY010000200.1 GCA_958417755.1 uncultured Peptococcaceae bacterium | reverse complement strand
CCAGTTTTTCCATGGCCGAATCATATACAGCATCAGCCAGCTCCTGGATACTCCCGTGGCTTACAGTATCCACAATAATACCTTTTTCCATCCCCACTGTGTCATTAAAGTCTGTTACCAATTTATCAAAAGCAATCTTGGTCTGACCATTATAATAGTTCCAAAGCACGATTGTAATGGGATCATCTGGATTCAGCTGTGTTTTCGGTGTTTTTGCCGTATCACATCCCCAAGCTGTCATCAAAAAGAAAAGAAACGCACTGCTCAAAAGAAATCTACATACAAAATGCTGAAAACTGTTTTTCATTCATCATCCTCCTTCAATACTTCCGGGCAGTGTAAAGTTAAATGAAAGTGAAAGAAGCGTCAGCCTTTCTGGTACAATGGTTTCATTAGAAATCATTGTATCTCCTTATAAAATATCAGCCTTTATGAACGCTTGCTCTTTTTAACTTCTATCCTTCATGTTTATTTTACAGAGCCTATTTTCGGTACGTTAAAATAAAAATAGAATGTTATCATTGTTTCATGAAGGTGTTACACTGTCCAATTCGTCAAGCTTTCCATATCATCCTATATTCTGCTTCTCCTGTGTCTTTATTTGTCAGCTCTTGTTCAATGATAAATCCCTCGCGCAGATAAAAAGTAACTGCTTTTACATTTTTGCGATAAACATGTAAATCGAGAACAGGATATTTGATTTTACAAGTTAAGAGCAATGCTTTTCCAATCCCTTGGGAGCGCTTTTCTTTTGCCACAAATAAGCCGGCAATATAGCCTTTATCTACGCCCACAAAGCCCTCAATCTCTTTTCTATCCTCATAAATATAGACCTCTGTAAAGGATATGGCTTTTTGAACCATAGGATAATGGTTATGCCAATAGCTTGGATCAATGAATGGATGTGCCTGAATATTGCCTTGGAACCAAAGCTCCATGACCTTTGCTAAATCTTGGTTTTCTAAATTTCTAATCATTGTACTCCTCATGTTTTCTTATTTTCTATTTTAATGATACAACTATCCCCCTCAATTAGCTATAAGGATTTATTTTTTTGCTTTTATTTAAAAGTATTGAAATTCTATACATCTTCTAGTTCTCTTTCATATTACCCTTGCAATCTCCTGCCCGCAAAAAAACCTGTTTCTCCAGCTTCCGATAGTACAACAAACCAACCCCGTCCGCCAGTACCCAACCAATGGGAATGGCCCACCAAATCCCCATAAGGCCAATGGATGGAATTGGGGCCAAGGCATAAGCCAAAACAACCCTTGTGCCCAGGGAAATAACGGTTAAGACCACAGAGAAACCTGGTTTCCCGATGCCACGATAAAATCCATAAAGCAGGAACAAACAACCAATACCGCAATAACAAGCACCTTCAATCCGTAAATATTGTACCCCCATTGCAATGATATCTACTTCCTCTGGTTGTATAAACAACAGCATTAAATTTTCTGCAAACAAACAAACCATGGCAGAAATAACCATACAAAAAAGCAATGCACTTTTCACCGCAGAACGAATACCTTGGCGGATACGTTCTATTTTATTCGCCCCGAAATTTTGGGCAATAAAGGTAGAAAAGGCATTGCCAAAGTCCTGCACTGGCATATAGGCAAAGGAATCAATCTTAACCGCAGCGGCAAAAGCTGCCATAACCTTAACGCCAAAACCATTGATCAATCCCTGCACCATTAAAATACCAAAATTCATGATGGATTGCTGTACGCAGGTGAGGAGGGAATATAGAGCAATGTCTTTTATCATGTTTTTGGTAACAAGGAGATGAGAAAAATGAATGCGTGTAAGAGGGAGTTTCCAGAAACAATAGGAAGCAGTAAGCAAAGCGGAAACACCCTGGGCAAGCACTGTGGCCAGAGCAACCCCTGGTATGCCCATTTTAAAAGAAAGAACAAATAACAAATCCAGCAATATATTTAACAATGTTGAAACAGCCAAAAATGCCAAAGGTATGGTGGAGTTTCCTAGGGAGCGAAGCAATGAGGCAAAAAAATTATACAAAAAAGTAAACCCTAGACCATACATAATGATTTGTAGATATTGTTTTGTTTCACTCAAAATATTGCCAGGAATCTGCAATACATGCAGCAAAGGATCCAACAAATATAAAACCAGTATGTTGATTAACAAAGTAAGGCAACCAATGAAAACAAAAGCAGTAAAAAAGCTGGATTGCAGTTGCTCTTCATTTTTTGCTCCAAATCCCATTGAGAATACAACGCCACTGCCCATACACAAGCCCAGGATAATGGAGGTTAAAAATACCATGAGGGTAAAAGATGAACCAACCGCTGCCAAGGGAGCAGACCCAAGGTATTTCCCAACAATTCGCGTGTCAACAATATTATAAAACTGCTGCAAAAGATTGCCTAAAATCATAGGACCAGCAAAGCGCAGCATTGATTTGGTAATCCCGCCTTGTGTCAAATCTCTCTGCATTGTTTTATCCTCTTTATTTCGTTTCGCAAGAATAAACTTACTATATGTCTACAAAATTAACACCTTCTCTTACAACTGTCAAGAATAATTCCCTGTAAACAGCGACTTGCCTTTTTAAAGCAAGCAAGATAAGATAAATCCAGAATATGAGGAGGATATATGATGTTTTTAAGTGGCCTTGATGAAATTGATCAACAAATTGTACAATTATTGATTCATCATGCACGTATGTCTTATTCGGAGATTGGTGAAAAGGTAGGATTGTCGAGGGTTGCGGTAAAATCCAGGATCACTGCCTTGGAGGAACGGGGGATTATTGAGGAATACACCACCATTATTAATCCTCAAAAAATCAATGGAGCCATATCCTGCTATTTTGAGATTGAAATAGAACCCAGCCAATTGTCAAAAACAACAAACATTTTAAAAGAAAATGTTTTGGTTACTCAAATTTATCTGGTATCTGGCAAGACCAAGCTGCATGTTCATGCTGTTGCTGCGACCCAGGAAGAAATGGAACAATTTTTATCCGAAATCTATACATTGCCAGGAGTCAAGGATTTAAGTTGCAAT
>CATZDY010000199.1 GCA_958417755.1 uncultured Peptococcaceae bacterium | reverse complement strand
TGGTGAAAAACGTCACGGTGTTGTAATGGGCACAGTAAGAGGAGACGTACACCAAGTGGGTAAAGATATGGTATCTACCATGTTGATGACCGTTGGCTTTGATGTAAAAGACTTGGGACCTGACGTGGCACCTTCCGTATTCTTGGAAGAAGCAAAAGCCATGGATGCCTCCATCATTGGTGCCTCTGCATTGATGTCCACCACATTGCCCGTACAAAAAGACTTGATCGATTTCCTCGAAGCCAAAGGTTTGAGAGATCAATTTAAAGTTATGGTTGGTGGCGGTGTTGCTTCCCAAGCATGGGCAGAAGAAATTGGTGCTGATGGTTATGGTTTGGATGCTATCGAAGCCATTGATGTTGCCAAGAAATTGGTTGGCAGAGCCTAGTGAAAGAAATGTAAAAAGAATGTCATATTAGTGAATGTGCTAACATGCCCAAACCTTGTAGATTGATGTAAGAGTTAAGGGAAAGATTTCACGATATGATAACTTTTTTTACGCATCAAATAAAGATAATTGAGTGCAAATGATTCTAGAAATATATGTAAGTAGAATAAGAGGAGGGTTTACGCATGACAACCGGTACAAGAGGTAAAACTTTAGAATTCTGGGCAAGAGCAGAAAACGGTCCTGTATGTTTTGAAAAAGAATTTGATTACAAAAGATATTGGCCTTTGCTACAAAAGATAACCAAGAAATATGGCATTGAATATGATCCCAAGAAAATCGTCCCTGAAGATGATGATTTTCTGGATGCATTGTGGAAAGCTGGATTTGAATTCTTCTTGGAATGCGGTGTGTTCTGTAGTGATACAGAAAGATTGATTATGTTCACCGAGCAGGAAGTAAAGCAAGCCATTCGTAACGTTCCCCAGGAATGTGTAGTAGGGGAAGATTATGACCAATTGGTTATGAAATATCGTCCTTTTGAATGTTACGACCAAGGCAGAAACCCTGTGGGACAATTAGGACGTATCTTAGGACCTATTTCTCCTGATATCTATGACGCAGTGGCCATGTCTTATGTGCAAGAGCCTCTCATTGATTATGTGCACTTCCAAGGTGTGGTAACAGAAATCAATGGTGTAATGGTAAAACCCAATTCTCCATTTGAATTGTTATCCGAATTAAAGAGAATGTCCATTGTGAATGATGTACGTCGTCGCGGCGGTCGTCCTGGATTATCCGATGGAGCCAGCATGCCTTGTACCTTACGGGCAGAAATGATTGCTGCTGATTTAGTCAAAAAAGGTGATGTGCGTCACGTTTATGTAATGCCACACTTGAAAACCGACTATGACCAAATGTGTCGTTCCTTGATGTGGAACCAAGCTGGTTTGAAAACTTGGGGTATCATGCAGGCTTACATTGGTGGCGGTAGTGGTGGTCCGGCAACCTCCGCTGTACAAGGTGTTGCTGACCAATTAGCCTATATGATGTTATACGAAACCAGCCAAATGGGATGCTTTGTTTCTGATGCATTGTACTTCAGCAATACAAGCCGTACCTCTATGTTTGTAGGTTTAAATGGTTGTGCTGCTTTTGCTAAGCATACCAAATGGCCAGGTATCCTTGGACCAGGTTGGCAGATGACTGCTGGTATCGGTTGTGAGGAGTATTTCTGGGAGCATGTAACTGGTGCTGTAGGTAATACCTGCTTAGGTTTCTCTAATTCCGGTGGTACTGGTCACCAGAGTGCTGCATTAGACCATGCCTGCGGTTTGGGTGCCCGTTTTGCTGCTGAAGTTGGTTATGCAGTGGGTAAAGCCAAATTAACCCGTAAACAAGCCAATGAAATGGCATTGAAAGCTTTGGATAAATATCAAAGCCAAATCGAAGCCCGTACCATTCATAAAAAAGGCGGCGACTTCCGTGAGGTTTATGATGTGAAGACTGTACAACCGAAGAAAGAATACTTGGAAATCTACGAAAAAGTGAAAGCTGAATTGAGAGAATGGGGACTTCCCATGGAATAGGATCATTGATTATTCATATAATTAATGAGGATAAAAGAATAAAAAAATACATACCCCAAGCATGGAGTATGTAAAACTGTAATACAATAGATAAAAACCAGTTTCGTTGAATGAAAGAAGTAACATTTCGGCTGGTAATGATAAGGTCATGTATCAGCCGAAATGTTCACCAAAAAAATACTTTCATGATAAATAATTATTTATCATGAATGAAAGCTCCTTTGTTCATATTGGATGGGTTTGCCTCCACGCAACCATATCAATTAAACAAAGGAGCTGCAATAAAATACATTTTATATTATATCATATTCTATTATTGTTAGACAATATATTTTAAAATCCAGATGCATATTTATGAATTTGGATTTTTTTGTTGGTTGGGATTAAATGATTCAATACCTGGTTTTAATAGAAAAACAAAGCAAGGAAAGTATGAAGGAATAGAAGAGTAAGTAGTAAAGATAAAAAGAACAGTAAAAAATTCCTGAACGTTTATGAAGATTTGGAAAAAATTATTTTAAGTTTTTTAGTTATCACAACAATACTGTATGATGGATTTAAAAATATAGCTTCTAAAAGAACAAAGATTTATCAAAGTAAATTTGGGGTTGTATAAGGGGTGACTGCTTTATCGTTTTTTGTCATCAATATGCTCTGAATTTTTCTGTTGATAATAAAAAATCAAAGCCAAAGCACCAGCAGAACAAATGGAAAGTAAATCAATATAATTTACCTTTAACTCCTGAACATTAAAACTGTAATATAAGGAACTGTCCAAAGTTCTGCAATGCAATAGGAATAGATTTATGATAGAATTATTAGCAGTTTTTTGCAGAATCAATGAGTGATATCAAAGAATCGGAAAATATTTTTGTTTCATTGATTAAGGGAATATAAAAAAGTATGTTTGGATGATACTTTATTTTTTCATCTATCAATCACAAACGATTGAAGTGGTGATTATAAGACATAGATTTATATTTGTATGCATGAATCACTGTTCCATTTTGTCATCATTTAATTAAGAGATAAAGAAAATAGTATCAGTTTTTCAAATTGGATATTTTCAACAAATGGATTCTTTGATTGAGTAAACATAACATATTTGTAAT
>CATZDY010000198.1 GCA_958417755.1 uncultured Peptococcaceae bacterium | reverse complement strand
TGTTCCAACAGGAACCATAATAATAATCTTTTATTTTAACTCTCTCCTTTTCTAATTTTTTGTCTTAAGATTGATAGCGCAAGATATAAACTACACATATTAAGCAAAACAATTTAACAAGAAATGGAAAATAAAAAGTTTATTATGATAGAACTATGAACTATAAAATACTATTAAAAAGCTTATTTTAAATTGATTTATAGCAATAAATCCATATAATCTTAAAAATTTTATGTTTTGGTATTTAAATATTATTTTTACCAATCAATTGACCTATTTATAACACTTTTACTTCTACAACTCAAGTAAATTACTTTGCAAAGTTACATATAAAGATATACATTATTCCAGTAGGTTAAAATTATTTTAGTTTTCCATCATAATGATTATATTTTTAGTTTCAGAAATAAATCTTCTACTAATTCTTGTATAAACTATCATTAATGAACCTAAGGAACTTGTAAATAAAGGGAGTCCATATGATATACATAAGGCTTTTTAAGCCAATGGCTATTGATTCAATAGGATTTGGCGTGGAAGCTACTCTAGCAGCAACCTTTGTCTTCATCTCCTAACTTAAATCACTCCCTTCAAAATATTTTCGTCAGCATCAAAATTAGATACAAAACCATTTAGTTTTTGAATAAAGTATATGAATTCCTAAAGCAAAAATGAATAAAATTCAACTTTATATGACAAATTTTTTATATCTTACGCTGAGCATATAGTACATGATATTCAAAGAAAACCTAGGGTGTTACAAAATGGAATAAAAAG
Source organism: uncultured Peptococcaceae bacterium (assembly GCA_958417755.1). GTDB lineage: Bacteria > Bacillota > Desulfotomaculia > Desulfotomaculales > Desulfocucumaceae > CATZDY01. The sequence goes on along the minus strand of CATZDY010000198.1, from coordinate 2,380 downwards.
TAAAAATAAAAAGAACAAGAAAATCTTGTTCTTTTTATTTTTATGCTGTATGCAATAAATGAAAAATAAAAAATACTATTTTATTGTGTAAATCTCTCTTTAGGATAACAGCAATTTTACCAACATTGTGGCTGCTTCCCCTCTAGTAACAGGGCCCTCTGGATGGAAAGCTCCATCCTGTGTAGGTATAAGGGACAACCCCACAGCCATGGCCGCATATCCATGATACATCTCAGGAACAGTGTCTGCATCAGTTACATTCAGATTGAAAAGACCCGATACTTGTGCTATTTTTTGATAGCCTTTGGTATTTATCAACATTTTAGCAGCATCCATTCTGGTGATTCCTTTGTCAGGATGTAAAAGCAAATCTTTATCTATTATTCCTTTGGACAAAGCAATCTCCATAAACGGCTTATACCAAGGTTCCTTTGTATCAAAGAAAGAGCGGTAATAACCTTTATCTGCTTTCACCAACATAACAGTTAACTCAGCCACTGTTATTTGCTCATTTGGTTTAAAATACTCCGCATTACTATCAATAATACCTTCTTTGGCTAACAATAATATATCTTGCTCAGCTGGATTTCCAGCTATATCTTTAAAACTAATTTCTTCTTTAATAGGTTTGCCATTATTATCAATGGGAGAACCTGTCTGTGCATCATATATATTGTAGTTTTCATTCATCTGATTGGAATACATTAAATAATAAGTTTTATTTGTACTATCCCACTGGCTAAATAATTCAGCATACATGAGTTGCAATGGATTTGTCTTTAAAAACTGTTGGTTAATTGACTGGACATCTACAATACCTTCTGGTTTGGGGAAATCAATTTCTTCCCAATCCATGCTATATTGTACCACTTCTCCTGTTGCAGTTTCTAAGCGAATATGAAAACCATTTTCAGGATATATAATACCATTCACTTGTCGCACAAACTGAAACCAATAATACTGAGGTATCTTTCTGTTAACCATATCCCGACCTGAATCTTGCAAAATCACTTGTTCCATTCTGTCAGGTTGATATTTTTTTATGGTATCCTGGGCAATTTGTAAAGCTTGTTTTTCTGTTACTCCTTTGGCCTCAGTATCTACCTTGGTATCATCATTTTTATAGAAAGAGAGCAAATCGCCAGTCAAAGCATTGATTGTAATATTAAGCCATCCATTTTGTTCTTGGTTCTGATAAGAAAATTCCCAGGCCTTTACTCCAGGGAGATTATATACTTTTTGCAAACTTTTTTGGGTTAATATATATCCTGCAGGAACTGCCACCAATTGTTCAGCCTTTGTTCTCGCTTGATCCATGGATAACATTCCTTGCAACTCTTCTACTGCAGCTATTTCTTCTGGAGTTAGTTGGATTTTTGGGTCAGCAGCAGTATTCATTTCTTCAGCTGAACCTGCACCTTTTTCTGAACGATAACCATCAGTAGCAATATACCATTCATCCGTATCTACCAGTTCACCGGTTAAGGCATTGATGAAAACCCCCTCGGAAAGCTTAGGCCGATATACCAATTGCAACGGATTAGGCTGCTCCAGTCCATAACGCTTAGGCATAAAATAAGTTAAGGCAAAGCCACCTTTGTCTTGGAAAATCTTTTTTGCCTCTTCCATTGTAATACTACTTTGAGAAGAAGGTAACACAGAAGCATCATCCCAGGTGTAATTATACCCTGTTATTTCTCCATTTTCCCCATTCACTGTTACTTGCATACCTTGTCCAGATACTTCAATGCCTTCATGAATTCGAACATAAGAAATATAATACTCAATGGGATATTCCCTTTCCCGGGGTAAAATCTCATTATTTTCTTTTGTAGAAGATAATTGGAATTGATTTTTTTGTTCAGGGAATAATTTTTGTATCAGCTGATTAGCAATTTTTTCCGCTTGTTCCCTGCTATAGGCAGGCATTCCACTATATCGTCCTGGCTTGGAATCCTTATAATAATTGATAGAAACAATATTTTGCTTTGATGCATCCACAGAAACAGATAGGTTCTCTCCAGAATTTTCAGAGTACCAACGTAGATTCCAATATCCTTTCCCATTGCTTTCACTATAATCTGAAGTAAACTTATCCAATGTATCTGGAATAGATAACTTTTCCTTGGCCTTTTCTATCATTGCCTGTAATTCTTTGCTTTCTGGCTTTACCTCTGCAACATTTTCAATAGCTTTTGCTGTTTCTACCTCTGCAAAAGTCTCTTCTGCAAAAACAGCACCCGTAAAAGGACCAGCCAAAAAGGTAATGGAAAGCCCCAAAGATACGACTCCTTGCATCCATTTTTTCACAACCCAATCCTCCTTTTCTTCATCAATCTGAAATCCATAGGAGTGCCTTCCACCGGAAGAATCACACCCG
>CATZDY010000197.1 GCA_958417755.1 uncultured Peptococcaceae bacterium | reverse complement strand
GTGAGCAACACGATTATAGGCAATAGTCATCCATCTTTGCTGAAATTCTTTGTCGGTCATTCCTGAACCATTGTCTTCAATGACAATTGATTGTCCTTGCTTCTCTGGAAGTGTAATTGACACAAGGGTTGCACCAGCATCCCAAGAATTTGCAACTAATTCAGAGAAGGCGATGGACATGTCAGAAACAATGCTACTATATGTCCTTTCGATAAAGTCTTTTTCAAACTTAGAGCCCTGTAAAACTTCTTCCATAGAATCACCTCCAATAAGTTAATTATAGTACAGTACTATTGCAAATACAAGTATGAAACAATTTCACATATTAAATATTCTATTTAAGCAGCATTCTACACATTTCAAACTGTATTTCCAAGGGCTTACATATGAGGTATTAACAGAGAACTAATCATGCCTGTAAAACCCTGTGATATCGTACTTTTTAACTCTCTGAATGCTAGAAGCGAATACCATTAGTGCCTTTGTCCTGTGCCGTTGCACGGTGCTGTGGGACATTCCCACGAAATCACCGATCTCGCCGTCTGCCAATTCCAGGCACATATCGTAGAATTAAAATCTTCTGCTCCTGCTCCAGTAAGCGGGCAAAGACGTTGGCTACCAGTTCGCTTTGGACGTGTAGGATCAAGCCGACTTTGATAACTTTGCAGCCATTGCACGGAAGTGTGTGGGCATCCGAAAACTGACGTCTACTATCGTCAATGAGTTTGTAAAGAAAATCGTCATCCATGTACCAGACAAATCCAACGACACCGCAAGCAGAATATAGAACTGGTCTGGAACTTCGTTGGAGAAGTAAATCTATCGGGCGACAATCAAACTATGAAACGGTAAAGAAAAAGCAGGGCGGCATGACCTTTCAGCCATGCCGCCCTGCGGCAATCAAATTACTTCCTTATAGGGATGTGCTTTTTAGCAAGATTTCTTTTACTGTTGTGTTTTATTTAATAAGTTTAATTTTATTAATAACAGGAAATGATTTTGTTTCTCCTTTTGCTGTCCAAATAATACAAATTACCTGTAAGACAAAAATGCCTAAAGTTATTATGAATCCAATCCAACCGCCGATAAAAGGGATTAAAGAAATTAACATTCCGACAACATATCCAATATAAAGAACGATTGCTTGATTAAAATGAAATTTTACGAAAGGGGATTTTTTAAATTTTCCAGTGATTAAAGGTACTAAAATTAAAAGTCCGATGTAATTGAGTATTGCCATTACTTTATTTGCTTCAATATCGTTTATTTGTGTCTGTGTCATAGTTGTTGCGCCGCAAGAAGGACAATTTTTTGCTCCTTCGGGTATTTGTGCACCACATTTTCCACAAAAGGCCATAATATTTTTCTCCTTTATTTTTAAATTTTAAATGAATTTTTTGAATCAATCTTTATATCCAAAAAATTCTTTTATTCTATTAACTTCTTCCGATGGACCAAATCTAGATATAGCAAATTCATAATATTCTGGACTATAAGGGTTCAGTTCAAGTAATGCAATTAACGCCTCTAATACTTTGGTCTGGGGAAAGTTAGGATTTGACAAATTTTTAAAAATGTTTTTTGCTTTTTGATCAACCTCTTTTGTTTGCCACCATATTTCGTGGCCATTTTGATTTAATGTCCACACCAAAGAATGATATACATTCCAATAATCAGCAAATATGCGATTAATTAAAACATCTGGTTTGATGCGTCCGTAAAGTTCTGCCTGTTGTGCCGGTCTGATGTTCGTTGCATTTTTCACGGCACTATTTTCTATTCCATCTCTAACTGCATTAAATGTTCCTGCAATAGCAATACCTTTTAATGCACCCTTAATACCAAACCCACCACCAACTAAATTAGGAACAAATGACATAATGCCAGCGGCAGTTTGTTGATTTTTTTGTATCGTTAAATTTGCACTCTCTAGTATTACATTATAATCATCAATTGCGAGATGAAAATCGGAAATATGTTGTTCAAAAAATGCTTCTGGGGTGATAGTCCAGATTTCTTCAGAAACCAATACATCTACTGCTCTTTGTATGATAGGGGCAATATTTTCACTATAAATTTTCGGGAAAAACTCGATAAATGATATAAAATCTCTTACTTTTGTTTTATATTCAGCTTCGGCTCTATTTGTACATTTTTTTGCTAATTCTTTAAATTTTAACCGATATGAATTAAATAAATCCAAATTTTTAGATACTTCTAAAACCTTACCATATAAAGGAAATGTTCTTGCCTCACCTTTTAATGGTTCCCAAAGTTCCTGTTCTAGGATTGGTTCTTTCGGAGAAGTTTTTGCTGATTCCAATGTGGTTTGAATATAAGAGATAATCTCTTTTGCCAAATCCATGTTATTTGAGCCGATTGGGATAGAATACTCATTAACAATTAAGTTATCAGCATCAATTTGAATGTTTAAGTCTGCAAACATAATAATATTGCCGGTAGCACCACCTTTTGTGGTGTTGCTCAGTGAGGTAGCAACATTTCCAACGCTGTCAAGAGCTTTGCCAAGACCACTGGTTAATTTTCCAGTTAACCCTTTTCCTGTGAGTCCAAAACTTTTGCCAACGGCAGCAACATTTTCGCTTCCTTTTGCACTGCTTAATTTAATATAATACAGCACTATATAATCATCATATACCTCAATTTTAGATCCAGACGGTGACTGCAAAAGATATTTATAATTTTTTGTCTTTCCGTGAGCAATATCAATTTGTTCATTTGCATAAGTTAATGCCGCACCTAAACGCTCATTATCCTTATGGTTATAAGCTAATGTTAATGTAATTCCGTTATCAGTCGTTGTTTGTGCGACACCGTTAGTGACTGGTGTTGCTGCTGTCATTAAGATAATTGGACTTAATTTGGAATATGCATATTCGTCTTTACCAAAAATCAAAGAATTTTCTGTAAAGACAAAACGCTTTCCTAATCCCCATGTTGGTACAAATTCTTCGTACATTTGCGCCGGAACATTGTTTACAGGATCTTGAGCGACCGCTTTTCCGCACTGAGTACAAAAAGCCATTCCATCTTCAATTTGATTGCCACAATTTGTACAATACTTCATAACAGCATCCCTCCCGATGTTAATTCAATATTAGCACGAGAAACTCGTTCTGTCAACTAGTATTTCGTATTTTTCAAGCATAAAAGCCACATTTCTTTAAAATAACATTAGAGGTGATATTGTGAAATTTGGTGATGTATTACGGAATC
>CATZDY010000196.1 GCA_958417755.1 uncultured Peptococcaceae bacterium | reverse complement strand
TGTGTCAATGGGCGAAACAAAGTATATTTTATGCGCCAAATGACCAGAACCCTATGCTGAGTTTGTGGAATACCAAGAGATTGATGGAATAAAAGGAGATTTATATCACATTTATCAAGAAATAGAGAATCAGCCTGTTTTTTATATAGCTTTTATGTTGACAATGAAACAGGGAATATATACGCGGTGGTAAAAGATGGACTTCTTACTGTATATCCTTTGGCATATTTTAATAATAATGCTATGGATAATAATTGGGTTACTTCCCAAGAAGCAATGGATCTTATTGAAACAGAATGTCAACCTGGACAATCCCATACAAAAATGATATATGTAGATACAGGATTCAAAAGGATCAATGGCCTAGATTGTTATACTTTTGCTTATGGAGAAGATACTGTAGATAAATTTACTGCTCTTAGATATTTTGCCGTAGACATCCAAGGCACAGCTGTTTTTGAAATGGATGTATCCACAGGAGATTATCTACCTGTTTGAATTAAGGTACAATTTGTCTGATTATAATAGCGAATAGAATGGATTGCAAATTGATAACCCCTATGCAAAAACCACTGAACATGTCAGAACAGTGGTTTTTTATAAAAATGCTAACATGAACAAAGAAGAAGGGTAATTATGTCAAACTATAACATTCATGCTTTTTATATCCCGGATAAGCTGGAATCCAAATTGCAATTTTTATTTGAATACTCCACTATTTTTATTGAAGCGCCTTCAGGGTTTGGTAAAACCACAGCCATACGAGAGCATCTCAAGAAAAATGTTTCCCCCAACGCTATGGTATGTTGGGTAACATTGTTTACAGAATCTCCCTATCAATGTTGGCATCGAATTTGTAAACAGTTGGGAAACTTAGACCAAGGAACAAGCCAAGAATTATTACAATTGGGATTTCCCGATGATACCAATCAATATGAAATTGCAGAGCTTTGGCGAAATATAGATTGTGAAAGGGAAACATTTTTTATCATTGATAATTATCAGTATGTTCAAACTTATTTGCCTTTTGTTATCAAAGAGGCCCTGGCGGATGTTGGGACAAAGGGGAAACTACATAGAATCTTTTTAACACAATTAATGGATATGGAGGATGAAAGCCTCATAACCCAGTATCATATTTTGTATGTAGGGGCTGATTATTTTCGTTTTACGATACAAGATATTCAACAATACTTTGCTTGTGTTGGCATTGCCCTGACAAAAGAACAGTTAAACCAAGTATATTGTTATACAGAGGGCTGGATTGCAGCAATTTATTTACAAATGATTAATTTTATAGAAACCAAGCGGTTTGAAATGGTTCAGGAAATTGACCGACTGATGAATAAAGCATTTTGGAGCAAACTGGATGAGGAAGCAAAGGAATGTTTGCTGCGCGTGAGTGTATTTGAAAGCTTTGATTTACATCAAGTACGGTTTATGATGGGAAAGGAGGATTTATCCGAAGAAATCCTGCGCCTTTTGCTTAAAAATGCATTTATTCGTTTTGATACATTTGCCCAGCAATATGTTTTACATAGTATATTACAAAATTTTTTATATCAAATTTTTACCTTACAACCAGATAAAAAGAAAAATGAAATCATTGAACAAGCAGGTAAATGGTATCAAAGTCAAGGAAAAAGTGTACTAGCAGCTCGCTGTTTTTATCGAATTCGCAAATTTGAGCAATTGTTTGCCTTGGATTTTACAGATTTTGATTTAGAGGAAGGACAAAATCAGCAGGGACATTGTGATTTGGTAATTGATATCTTAGAACATTGCCCGGAAGAAATTTTACATCTTCATCCCAAAACAATGATAACCTTTGCCTTCGAATTGTTTGCTGCAGGAAAGATTCAATATTATCAACAGCTTTGTGAAACAATTGGGAAAGACATTGAAGTTCATCCCCTTTTAAGCGAAAAGCAAAAAGAACGGTTGCGCGGAGAATTATTTTTTTTGCTTTCCTTTTCCGCATATAATGACATCGAAAAAATGGGAGAATATCATCGTGCTGCCTATGAACGCATTGAAGGAGAGTCGGAAGTTATCACTGTGAGTGGTCCCTGGACCTTTGGTTCTCCCTCGATTTTGTATATGTTTTACCGCGAAAAAGGTAAATTGGAGGAAGAATCCAAAGCAATGGATAAGGCGCTTCCCTATTATTGGAAATTAGCTGATGGTCATGGCATGGGAGCGGAGATTGTATTGAAAGCAGAACAATTCTTTTATCAAGGGGATATGGATAAGGCAGAAATATTATGTCATAGAACCATTTTTGTTACAGAAAACAAGCAACAGGAGAGCATTCAATGTTGTGCTTTGTTTTTATTAATGCGCATCTCCTTTTATCGTGGGGATTTAGAAAGTGGCAGCCAATATTTAGAAAAAATGAGATATTTATTGGATCATTCTTTCTCTAGAATGTATCGATATACCATAGAGGCTTGCGAAGGATTTTTTTATGCAATGTTGGGTGATTTAGATGCTATTCCAGGATGGCTGAAAAGAGGAGAACTGGAAGAGCATTGTCCGCATTTTGTTACCATGCCTTTTGTATATATTGTATATGGAAAAATTCTAATTTTACAAGAAGAATATAAGAAGCTTTTGGGCTTAAGTCCAGGGGTTTTTGAAATAGCAGGAGTTTTTCCCTACCTTTTGCCCCAGCTTTATTTTTATCTCTATAATGCCATTGCCCATGAAAAGTTAGGAAATCATAAAGAAGCACTGGAAATGTTACATTTTTCTTTGTCCATGGCAAAAGCTGATAAAATTTATCTTCCCTTTGTGGAGCATGAAAATGATCTGGAAGATGTATTGAAAAAAATCCCCGGGGATGCTGTAAAACAAATCTTATCTTTATCCACAGCTTATCAGAAAGAAAGAAATCGCCTGAAAAACAAGGGGAAAAAAACATCCAGTATACTTTCACAGCGTGAAAAAGAGGTTGCTGTTTTGGCAGCCCAGGGATTTACCAATAAAGAAATAGCTCAAAAACTATATGTTTCCACTGGTACAGTCAAAAACTTTTTACAAAGAGTATATGAAAAAACAGGGTTGAAAAGTCGTAGGCAACTGGAAGACTATTTACAAAAGTGATAACATTGGCCAATGGCACATATGGACTGGAAAAGGAGATTGATACAAGGAAATTAATACAAATCCTATAAACTCATATGCTGTTTTATAACCTGATTTTCTATGAATTAGAAAAGGGTTGATGATAACAGTTTGTTAAGCC
>CATZDY010000195.1 GCA_958417755.1 uncultured Peptococcaceae bacterium | reverse complement strand
GGGCATAATTTTTTTGTCAATTAAATTTCTTCCGATTTCAATATAGGCAGTTAGAATTCCTTGTAAATAATCACCATTGATATTGCCGTCAGTCAGGATGGGAATGATTTTAATATCACTTTCTTCCAGCTCTTTGGTCAGCATAATATCATCGCCAATAATACCACTGGCGCAAGTTGAGATAATAAAAATGGTTTGGGGCTTATATTGTTTTACCAAATTAATCTTTTCTTTTAATTCTTCAATGCCCCCAAAAATCATAATCCCTTCATTCATTTCTGAAGATACTACGGCCGGAGCAACTTGCAAGGGCAATACAATGCCTCTTTCCAATATTGCTTTTCTGCCCGCAGAGGTCATGGTTTGATAAGCAATATGAGCGCAGCTGTTAGGACCATGGGCAATGCTAATACTATCTTCCAATTGGGTGCTAACACCCATTGCTCCATTGAAAGCACATCCATGAAGGGGTTCTCGCGCAATAAGGTTTTTGGAAAAAAATTGTTTTTGTTTCGAGCTATGTTGAGGCGTTGTAGGTTCAAGGAACGAAGCCTTTGTTATTGGTGCAGCAAAATAATTTTTTTTGTGTAAAACAATTTCTTCTAAATTTTCATCTGTCAATGGTTTGGCTTCATACAAGGAGGTTTGGTCAAAAATAGAGGCAGCTGTTTCCATGAATTGCTGGGCAATGATGGAGTCCGGGTATTTTTCCACCAGACATTTGCTATTTTTTTCGCTTTCAGAAAACAAATCGCTTCTTGGGATGGTTTCCAGAACAGGTAAATGTACTGCTTCACTAAAGCGCTTGATTCGTTCTTCTTCCTCACTAATCCCTCGGGTATTGAAAATAAGACCCCCGGCCCTATTGGTTTGAATGTCATAATTTTTTAACCCCCGAAGAATGTTGTTGGCAGCATAAATGGACATGTATTCCCCAGAGGTTACAATGTATACCTTATCGGCATATTCTCGTCTTAAAGGAACGGCAAATCCTCCGCAGACCACATCTCCCAATACATCATAGACAATGATATCATATTGATTTTTTTTGATTCCCAATCGTTCTAATACTTCAAAGGTTGTCAAAATGCCACGGCCAGCACAGCCAACACCAGGTTCCGGACCCCCGGCTTCTACGCAGTGAATCCCTTGGTACCCTGCAAAAACAATATCCTGTAATTGGCATTTGTCTGGACTTGTTTCTTTTAAATATTGCAAAACTGTGGTGATATTTTTACCATGTAAAAGTAATCTGGTGGAATCATGTTTGGGATCGCAACCGATTTGCAAAACCTTTTTTCCCTGTTTCGCCAAAGCAGCAGAAATATTCGCTGATATTGTTGATTTACCAATACCGCCTTTGCCGTAAAAAGCAATTTCTATCATGTATCCATCCCTCCTATCATTTTTGGATGATTGTTTAGCCTTTATTTATTTCTGATGGGAACATAGATGTCCATAGTGGTTTGAGGCCCTTGAACACTGCGTTGATCATAAAATTCAAAATCATATTTTTCATAGTCATAACGATAGTTACTATTATCAATCCATTCTTCAAAGATATATTTCCAGGTATCTCGGATCATTTGAGAAAATAAGATTTGTTGCTTATCATGGGTGGTGTCCACATTAGGAGTACTAAAAACAGCATAGGTAGCTGTATGGATTGCCATTTTTGTGTAAATTGCTGGCATGTCCGTGGGATGGTGTAGAATGGGACCAAAAAAATATGTCGAATCCCCCTTTAAGTCAGGTTTATGTAGCCAAACTTTGGGAAGCATTGACTGTAGCCAAAAAGGACCATATTGATTGATATCCATATCCAATTCCTCCAGGGACGATAAATAATATCCTGCTGCAAGAAATGTTTTTTTGGTAATAATTTGGGGATTTAACGTTAATTTATTTTGATATAAATGTTCGGCAGTGATATCTAGGATATTTGTATCTTTTTTCTGCAGCAAGTATTGCGTTGGACTGCAACCGAACTCTATACTAAATGATTTAGAAAATCCGCTTGGCTTTTCAAAGACATACTGAAAAGCTACATCAATCATTTTTCTCCCTTTGGATATAGACTGGGCTGCCAAAGCTAACCTACGCTTGCGAATATATTCCATAATGGACATATCATTGCATATGCGGAATACACGGTAAAAGTGGGAGGAAGAATAACCAAATAAAGAAGCGATTCTATCTGGTTTTAAATCCCCAGTGATATGGGCATCAATGTAGGAAAGACATTGTGCCATATCTTGTTTATAATTCATGTAGTCACCTCCATCCGCATTTACAATATAATCAATCCTTTTTAAAATTAAAAAGAACATATAAATTGGTAATTTCATCCATGCTTATCCTATGCTATCAGAATAAAATTGCCTTGTTTTATTGTCTATTATATAGTGTAACAAAAAACAATAATTTGTCTGTTCCAAAGTTATTATTTTGAATGGATGGTTTATATACTCATTACAACAATATTTGATTCTGTAAAATAAACATGAAAGATAGAAGGTAAAAAAGAGTAAGCGTTAATAAAGTTGATATTTTATAAAAGGTACATGGATTCTAATGAAATCATTGGGTCAGAAAGGCTGACGTTTTTCATTTAACTTTACACTACCCAATATTCGTGTGCTTGGAAATCTATATTTTGAGACAAAAATATAGATAGAATAAAATAGGGAAAAAACTACCCAACTCAAATAGGTAGTTTTTTCTTGTTTAGAAATACTTATTGAATTAAAAACCTTTGATAAAACGCTCCAGCAAGGTATGTCCTTGGGGGATGATAAGACCAGAGGCAGCAGCAGTTTCTTCATCATAGACAAGCTTTTGATTTTGCCTTTCTTTTGTTGCACAGCAAGCAAAAGGTACTGGATCCCTGGCATGGGTTAAAGTACAAATAGGGGTTGGATGATCTGGTAAAACCATCAATCCATAGGAATCAAATGTACATAAACATTCCCAGACAGGGCCTATGATTTTTTGGTCAATTTCTTCAATGGCTTTGATTTTTGTTTGCAAATCTCCCTGATGTCCTGCTTCATCCGGAGCCTCAATGTGAATGTATACAAAATCTATTCCTTCTTGCAATGCCTTTTGAGCAGCAGCAGCTTTGCCTGAAAAATTGGTATGAATGTTGCCCGTACATCCTGGCACTTCTATGACCTGCATGCCAGCGCAAAGTCCAATGCCTTTAATTAAGTCCACTGCTGAGATGACGGCTCCTTTGATGCCAAATTTTTCTTGGAATGAAGG
>CATZDY010000194.1 GCA_958417755.1 uncultured Peptococcaceae bacterium | reverse complement strand
TGGGAGTAATCCCGGTACTTTTGGGCCCGGGTCCTTACAGCGGCCAGCTTGTGCCAGGGGTCTGAAGCCAGTTTGTTGTAAAAGTAAATATAAGCTACAATTGTTCTTGTTAACTTCATCAAAATATATAGCAAGAGGAGGAAATAAAATGCATGACGAAATGGAAATGATCCGTTGCTCTATTATGAGGGGAGGTACAAGCAAAGGAGTATTTCTCCTGGAAAGTGATCTTCCTCAAGAGCCAAAATTGAGGGATGCCATTATCCTTTCTATTTATGGAAGCCCGGATTTACGGCAAATTGACGGACTAGGAGGAGCAGATCCATTGACTAGTAAAGTCGCTATCATTGGTCCGGCAAGCAAAAAGGGAGCAGACGTGGACTATACTTTTGGACAAGTCAGCATTACCTCCCCTTTTATTGATTACAATGGAAACTGTGGCAACATTTCAGCTGCAGTGGGACCCTTTGCCATAGATCATGGTATGGTCCCTATGAAAGAACCAATCACCACTGTACGTATACACATGACAAATACAGGGCGTATTTTAAAAGCTCAGGTTCCTGTAAGTAACGGCAAAGCACGTGTTGGCGGAGATTTTTCTATTGATGGTGTACCTGGAACAGGCGCTAAAATTGTTATGGATTGGTCCGAGGTTGTGGGCAGTGTGACAGGTAAACTTCTTCCCACAGGTAACGTAATTGATATGATTGAAATGAATGGAAATCATTATTCTGTTTCCATCGTAGATGCTGGTAATACTGTCATTTTTATTGAAGCAAAGGACCTAGGGATTACAGGAGTGGAAGAGCCATCTGCAATTGATGAAAATCGAAATTTAATGGAGCATATTGAAGAATTGCGAGGTAAAGTATGTCAAAGGCTTGGCTTTGTATCCGATTGGAGGCAAGCCAAAACTATGATGCCTTATCAGCCATTTTTTGCATTACTCAGTAAAGCAAGCAGTCATAGTTGTTTTAATGGCCAAAAAGTGAATATAAAAGATGTTGATATTGTCTCTAGATTAATATTTATGCAAAAAATGCATAAAGCTTATCCAATTACAGGAGCAATAGCCACTGGGGCTGGTTCTGTACTCAAAGGTAGCATAATCTGGAAGCTTTTAAATAGAACAGCTGATAAAATGGAAATATTGCGCATTGGTCATCCTTCTGGAATCCTACCTGTTGAGGTAGAGGCAAAATATAATGGAAATGAACTATTGTTTACAAAACTTAATGTTTTTCGTACAGCAAGAAAGATTTTAGACGGTTATGTATATGTAAGAAAATGAACGTATAGAAATGGATTCGGCTTCTTTGTTTTATCAAACCTGAGATTTAGAAGTCCTTAAGGGGCTGTGTTGTCATTATTTCTTTGCTATTCAAGTGCCAATATAATGTTCTATATTGCATAAATTTTATAAGCTGTTAACTCATTTTATAAAATGTTCCCGAAAGCCGCATGAAAGGCATCTTCTTAAAATTCGGTTTTGGAGGCATATCCCATTGTTGAATTATAAAAATTACTTTCAATATTTTATATAACACAGTCTTCCTTGATAGAATATATCTGTATGCCCATAGAAGATTTTGAGGCTAATGCCAATCGTTTTGATATAGTGCTCAGTTCCCTTGCTTTTCATTATATAAACTCATTTTCGGATATCTGTGATAAAGTAAATCATTGGTTGGTACAGGGTGATTCTTTTGTCTTTTCAGTTGAGCATCCCGCATCTCCGATATTTACTGCTTATGGAACGCAAGATTGGTATTATAATGAACAAGGCAATAGCCGGTAGATTGATATTTTACAAAAGGTCAGCGTAAAACCTTTTTTAGGAGAAGAAGTTAGCAAATCATAAAACATTGACCACCTATATCAATGGTTTGCTTATATCTGGTTTTGAAATTGTTAGGCTTATGGGGCCTTAAACCCCCTTAATTTTTATTGCAAAATCAATCTGACATGCAAGATGAATTGAGACGTCCTATGATGTTACTGCTTTCAAGTAGAAAGAAATAATAAGAATTATCTTCATCGCAGTCAGTAATTTTCCGTTTTTGGAAAGCATGCCTGTGTGAAAAATTGAATTCCCTACAGTATAATGGATTACCGTGGATTTCCTATATTGTTAAGAAATATATATGCAAAAAATATATGAAGCTCGCTTTTTTATATAAAAGCAATCATTTTTTACAGATTGATATGACGAGGAAGAAGGGAATATTTTATGAACAATATCCGAATCATCCCCCATACTGGTTTATGTCCAATTTTAAAACAGGAATGCCAAATTCAAGTTTATTATATCCCTACTACCATTCATGGCTCACAGGAATACTTTAAAGATACCTTTCAATGTGCCCAAGATTGCTATTCTAAGCAATGTAGTGGCAAAGAGAGCTGTCCTATTTTTGAAAAAGCATCAGAAAAAATATAGACGCAATGTTAACAAAATTTTATTACATTACCAGCAATAAGCTGCAAAAGATTTTTTCATATAGAAGTGACCTTAGCAATATAAAAATATTGTTTTCTTTATAACTTGATTAAAAATATTGTTAAGGTCTTCCTAGCACTGATAGTGCAAAACAGAACATGACCCAAATTTACGAAAAAGCTTTAGAAAAGATTTGAAGATAAAATGAGGCAGTCTAATCTAGAATAAAAAACAATATATAAAATCTTTATTTTTCGCAAATTCCTTTTACAATATGTATTGCATCCTCAATCCATTTGGCCATGGGTTTATCCGTAAGTCCAGCAACATAGGTTTGGCATTTTGCTACGGGAATTAAAACTTTTTTTGCATGGCTACTGGCCACAGCTTGGGCCATGTGGGTGGTGATTTCCCCCAACATAGAGTTTGCTAGCACAATGCCAAGGGGGCCTACAATAATATCTGCTTGAGCAGTCATCCATATGATGGCATTTTCTCCGGTGGCTCCATTGTCTGCCCCGGCTTTTAGCATAGCTGAGGTGGCGAACACATTGGTGCCCACGGCAATTACTTCTACATTAGGAATGTTCGCTTTGATTTGTTCCACAATGGCTTTTCCAATGCCTCCACCTTGCCCATCAATCACTGTGATTTTCACTAATAATCCTCCCTCATCAACTGGTTTCCCATTGACTTTTATTATACATAGATTTCTTTTTTTCTGAAATACATGCACAAGTATTTCGAGGATATTTTGAAAATGAAAAGGAGTTGAGAAATAATTTTGTAATTTTCAGATTATTTATTAAATTTTGATTGCAAAGAAAATTCAACCAGTATATAATAAGTATACCAATTAGCTAGGAGGATGTATGATGAAAAGATTTTTAAAAGAAACCCCCTTACCCTTATCTGGTGTAATGCTTGGGTGTGCA
>CATZDY010000193.1 GCA_958417755.1 uncultured Peptococcaceae bacterium | reverse complement strand
CTAAGATATCAAACAAAATATCGATTAATTAGGTTTGCATGCGTTTCAAATGTTTTATTAGATCTTATAATATCCTCTAACCCTAATATTCCACCCCTTGACTTTTCAAGTCACAACTTTGATATGCTAAGAAGGAGTAATCATGAATACGGAAAGAAATTATCTATATGCCATGATTGATCAAATTCCTGACAGTGATCTTCCCATCATTACAAAAGAACTCACAAAAATCATCCAAAAGCTTCTAAACGAACGAAACTTATTTTCAATAACTGATATTTTAAAAGGCGTTGCCATCCCTGAAGAAAAAGTCTCGCCTGAAGAAATGAAGATTATCAATGAACGTATGAAAGAAACTGATAGTTTTACCCTTGAAGAGGCTGAAAGGATTTATAAGTCATGGAAAAGATAGAAATTAAGCTCAGGCCATCCGCATTAGTAGATTTTAAAGAAGTTGCCCCTAAAACATTCGATAAAATCATTGCCGTATTTCGTCAATGTACCAACGGAAAAAAAGTAAACCTCAAAAAATTACAAGGTTTCCCGAACCTTTATTGCCTATGTATTGATAATTACCGCGTTGTTTTAGAAATCATTATTCATGATATGAATAGCCTATGCTATCCATACTGGCCATCACCAGAAAGCCCACATAGATTTGCCTTACAATATACCTTCTATTATCAAGGGCTTCCCCATTATATTGATTTTTATAGTGCATTTCTCGTACTCATATATCCGCTGTTTTTTCATTAAGCTTTTCTACTGCCTTTTACATCATTTTAATAGTCTATTATTAAGAATATAAAAGTTCTTTTTTTAATAATATCAAGCAAAAAAGTCTAATTAGGATGTGAATCTATGAAAAAGCGAAAAGATGGTAGGTATCAAACCAAAGTAACTTTATTAAACGGAAAATACAAATTTATTTATGGAAAAACAGCAAAAGAAGTAAAAGTAAAAAAAGAACAACTGCTTTTACAGGTTTCAATGGGAGGAACTAGGATAAATGATAAGATAACGGTACAAGATTGGGCTGAAAAGTGGTGGAAAATAGCCAAAGAAGGGAGAACCGGGAACAGTTCACAGGATGGATACATCCGGGCTATGAATCATTATATATTTCCCCACATAGGCGGTATGAAATTGAGGGATGTTAAAAATATTCACATACAACAGTTGATTAATGACATAGGAGAATCGGGAAAATCACTTAGCTTACAAAAAAAAGTGTTAATTACCTTAAATAATATGTTTATCTATGCTCTTAGAAATGGAATTATTGTATCCAATCCTGCTCAGTTTATAGAATACTATAAGGTTCCAATCAAGGAACGAACAGCATTAACCCCAGAACAATGTCAAACATTATTACTTGTCTGTAAAAGATATCCCAGGGCAGAACTTGCCATTCATATGGGGCTGTTTCTTGGTGTGCGTAGGGGAGAATTGATTGGTGCCCAATGGAACGATATCGATAATCAGACCCGTACAGTCCGCATTTGCAGATCCGCTGAGCTGGTTAATAACCAAGCAGTTCTAAAGTCAACAAAAACTGTTGCAGGAAATCGCTCCATCCCTATTCCCGAACATCTATGGGATATGCTACAGAATACCCCTAAAAAATCATTATTTATAGTCCCTTCTGCCAAAGGTTCTATTCTATCGGAAACCGCCTTTAGAAAAATGATGGAGCCAATAAAAAATAAGTTAGATTTTTATTTTACCTACCACATGCTAAGACATACATATGCGACAACATTAGAAAAAATAGGTATTAGCTCAAAGATGTGTCAATACCTTTTGGGCCATGCCAATGATACGACAACCAAAAAAATCTATACCCATATACAAGAAGATTATATTCTTTCTGTATCTTCACAGCTGAACACACTTTTTGATTCCATTCAAAAGGCCTCTTTTAAATAATTTTTTTGACTACCTTTTGACTACTTTTTGACTACCTTTTTTCATTAAAATACATTAAAAAACATTAAAATACATCAAAATCAAATTTATTTTCAAAAATAGAAAAACCGTGCAAACCCGCACGGTTTCTGGCTTTTTAATGGTGGGGACGGCTGGTTTCGAACCAGCGGCCTCTTGAATGTGAGTCAAGCGCTCTCCCGCTGAGCTACGCCCCCTTTGTTCAGCTAGTGTAATTACTATAGCATAAACAAAGGCAAAAAACAAGAAACAATTTACCAAATAAAAGGCTTTGATACACTTTCTCTTTATTTCTCTTCAAAATCATTCTGGTTCATTCAAATTATAAATCCAATTCTTGAATGGTTTTCTTCAGAACGCCTGCAGAATGTAGCAATTCGTTTTTTTCTTCAGAACTCATGGGGACAGACAAAATTTTTGTTCTACCCTGTCTATTCACCAAAGTAGGTAAGCTTAGACAAATATTACTCAAACCATACTCTCCCTCCAATAACCCTGAAACAGTTAAAATGGAGTTTTCATCCCGTAAAATGGTGGCACAAATTTTTTGAACAGCTAAACCAATGGCATAAAAGGTTGCACCTTTTTTCTTAATAATATCATAGGCAGCATGACGAACTCTAGTGGCAACTTCCTCTTTATTAAAACAAGGAATATCACGCCAAATGCAAAAATCATCCAATTGCATACCTGCAATATTAGATAAGCTCCATAAAAAAACCTCAGAGTCTCCATGCTCCCCTATTACATATGCATGGATATTCCTTGCTTCCACGTGACACCAACGACTGATGATATACCGAAACCGGGAAGTATCCAATACTGTTCCGGATCCCATCACCTGATAAGGTGATAATCCTCCGATACGCAAAGCAGCATAGGTCAGAATATCTACAGGATTGGCCACCATCAAAAGTATGGCCTGACTATTTTTATCCATAATTTTAGGTAAACATTGTTTCAAAATACTCAAATTTTTATTCACTAAATCTAACCGGGTTTCCCCTTCTTTTTGGTTTACTCCAGCAGTATAAACAATAATGTCTGCATCTCTGCAATCTTCATATTCTCCAGCAAAAATATGTACTGGCTGTACAAAAGATAATCCATGCACTAAATCCATGGCTTCTCCTAAAGCTTTATTCCTGTCAATATCCACTAAAACCAATTCTGTGGCCAATCCACTCATCATCACAGCATAGGCAATGGTTGTTCCTACTGCCCCTGTTCCCACAATGGCAATTTTTCTTTTATCCGCTACCCCCATCATTATACCTCCCTGCCATCTTTTAATTTACCTGTAATTTTTGCAGAATTTTGGAGTTTTATGCAAAACTTTTTTATCTCTTGCAACGTCACATAAATGAGAAGAAAATTTTACAAGGAGGACTAAGAATTGTTATAACATTTTATTATCACATGCAGATAGCAATGTCGCAACATCCTTGTTCCTAAGCGGAATGCAAGAAAATTTCCAGTTATCTTAAATTCATACCAACAGAAAGGAATGGAAATCCATGAGGCCCTATCCCCACAAATCCCTCCTTACCCTATTAATTGCCTGGT
>CATZDY010000192.1 GCA_958417755.1 uncultured Peptococcaceae bacterium | reverse complement strand
GTTATGCAGACTATCAATACATTGTTTCTATGATACCATTTTATACTGGTTTACCTCTCCAAAAGTCGCATAAAAGTTGCATAATATATTACATTCCTAACTCTTTTGCAATATCTGAGACTATTTCATTATTCCATCTATATAATGTGCTTTTATCACAAGGTATCTGCCTTGCAATACCTATATCAGTTATTCGTTTTCCCCTTTTCCAGTATTTCAATTCTACAAACTTTTTCTTTTCCTTTGGCAGATCATCTATAACAAACTCTATTGCACTTATAATCCTACGCATATGTTTGATTCGCTTATCCAAATGTATTTTTATGACAGCACTTTCAACAGGTTTTGATGTCCTTGTTGATTTGACATGGCTATTTATATCTCTTTGGGGAGAAGTTAAAATAATATCCCTCTCTGCGGAATCAAGTTCCTTTTTTATACGGTAATAATTCCGCAATTCCTCTGCTATATATGCCCGAACTTCCTTGGACAGCTTCAATATATCACCGCCTTGTTATTTATTCCTCCATGTCTATTTCTATTTCCTTTGCAACTAGTCGGGTTATTTGCAAATACCTTTATTTTTGCTCACCTGATAAATTTTTAGATATAATTTCACTTGCCTATTAAATTCTTCTAAAGCACAACTTTAGCAAAAATTATATATTTGAAGATATTCGTACACATATCTTTAAACGCCATATTTTTACTAAATACGATCTATTGCACCAATGCCATATGTTTTTCCTGGTATTCTAGCATACCATTTTCCCTAGTTTGCTAGTTGAAAACAATGGGGATGGATTTTGCTCCTGGCATTCAAACAGGTATCTATCCTTGTTTGCAAACCCCCTCTAAAGAGAGGATAGAAATCCATATATTTTTCAAATATCCTTCTTCCCTATAACCCAATACAAATACCGCGCATAATTGTTTCTGCATCTTCCGGTGAATATGCTACCCCGGCATATGCTCCCCTTTTTGCCATTCTCAAAAGAAAGTTCCTTTGCTTCTCTGTGGGCTTTCTTCCTGGTCTTTTCACCTCAATGAATACGCTTCTTGCATCTTTGCCCACGCCGAAAAGATCGGGGAATCCTTCAGGCAAGCCTGTACTAAATAAACGCGGATTTTTGATTGTGATACTGCCGTCTTGATTTTTGAGGATAGTATCACCAGTCCAGGCCCTGCCTACATTAGCCCTGAATATGACGCCTAAGTCCGCTTTTGAAATGTGCAATCTGATTTCGTTTTGTATATCATGCTCATTCATAAATATTTCAGCCCTTTATATTTTTTATTTTTGCCATTTTGTGTATCCAACCAAGTTTATATCCGCGTTTTATGGCAATTTCCTCCAAGTCGCAAATATTCTTGGCTCTTCCCACTTCTCTTCGTCTTTCTTTCCGCTCTAACTCTTCTATGGCAACCAGTTCACCCTTTCGCTGGACTGCCCCTGAAGAACGGGATTCTATTTCATATTCATAGCCACAAAAAGGGCAAATCCTAGCTGGTTTGTGAGCTGCATAGCATTGTGGGCATTGACGCAACAAAATTTCCCTTTCTTGCTTTTCCCTTGTTGCCAGTGTCCAAAATCTTTCTTCATCAGGAAGACCATGACGGTATACATTCCCTACATGGTCTATGATGACAGCCACTTTTTCCGGGTTATTTTCATCCGGTCTCATTGGCCGCATGGATTGTTGTACATGCAAGGTCAATGATTTTGTTGGTCGCAAGAGAATCACAGCTTCCATGGATGGCACATCAAAGCCCTCACTAATCAAATCCACATTGCAAAGCACCTTGATTTCCCCGCTCCGAAACGCTGTGATTGCTTTCTTCCTCTCAATATCAGGCGTTTCTCCGTCTATATGCAAAGCCGGTATACCGTTTTTTGTGAACATTGCAGCTGTATGCTCAGAATGAGCTCGCCCGGCACAGTAACAAATAGCTTTTTTCCCGTCCGCTAGCTTCCTGTAGTGCTCTATAGCGTTGCCGATAATTTCTGAACGGTTCATTTCCGTTTCAACATCGTCCTTCACGTATTCGCCGTATTTTACCCTTAGCTTGGAAAAATCCGCCCTAATTGGCGGGGCATAATATCGAAATGGGGCTAAATTGCCCCATTCTATCAGTTGTTTTACATTTGGCCCTACTACCAGGGACTGGAATATATCTCCCAACCCCTGGCCGCTCATACGCTCCGGTGTGGCGGTAAGGCCAATGATATATGCCTTGGGGTATGCTTCTATAATTTTTTTCCATGTGTTAGCCGCAGCATGATGCGCCTCGTCAAAAATAATCACGTCCGGCTCTTCTAGTCTCTCCAGCCTCTTGGCTATGGACATAACCATACCAACTTGAATATGTTCCGGCCCTGTTTTTTGCCTTGGGGCAATGACTCCATGATGTATACCAGCATTTGCAAGTGTTTGGCTGCTTTGTGCAATAAGCTCCTGACGATGTACGGCAAACAGTACCCGAAGCCTCTTCAAAGAAGCTTGTAGGGCTATCCAGGCCATTAGCACAGTTTTCCCCGCTCCACAGGGAGCAACCAAACATACCCTTTTCCTGCCAATGTCAAACTCTTCATGCATTCCTGCCAGCATGATTTCTTGATAGGAGCGTAGTGAAATCAAAACGGCATATCATCCAAAGCCCCGGAAAACCCTTCTGTTGGCGGTAAATCAATCGAAGGTAATGGTGGTTGTTTTGGGGCTATTTTACCTGCGTTTTGCGCCGATTCTATGAAAAATAGAGTTTGTACAATTACCTTGATACTGGTTCGTTTCTGCCCGTTCTGGTCTGTCCATTTGTCTTGTTGCAATCTTCCATTCAGTAGGAGGCGGTTTCCCTTTTTGCATGACTTTGCAACCAAATCAGCCTGTTTTTCCCAGGCTACACAATCAAAAAAGTCAGTTTCTTGCCCGCCAAATCTATCTATAGCAAGGGTAAAACTGGCAACGGATTTCCCCTGCTGTGTATTTCTAAGCTCCGGGTCTCTGGTTAGTCGGCCCAATAATTGCACTTGGTTCATATATTCATACCCCTTTTTCGTTCAAGTATTTTTTGATTTCTGAATATGCGACTGTAATTTCCTCCGTCGTCAATTGGTCGGTTGGCTTGTTGAAACGCTGGATTAACCATCCTTCCAGGTCACTAACTTTCCAGCCGACTTGAGTCCATATATTGGATATTGATTTGAATCTTGAATCAATTGTCAATTCAGTATCCACCCTATTATCATTTTCTGGGTCATCGCCTGTACTAATATTGAGGGCCGTCATCCAGGCATATTTTAGGGCCTGGGTTTGCGCTTTGGCCACTGCCTTATCCATGGGGTCAGCCCCTTGACCAAGGGAAGTGGCGACAATATATTCCCCTGATTCAGCGTCAACAATGGTCAATTTGCATTGTAGTGTAACTATATTCCAAGCATTTCTGCTTGTTTGTTTTTGCTGTTCTGCTATCATTGTAAATTCTGGGTAACTGCACATTCCTAAGTCGGATAGTGCAGGGTTAACCTTTTCCAATATGTTAGCAGCCGATACATAATTGTATCGCTGTTCCTTGTTTTGGC
>CATZDY010000191.1 GCA_958417755.1 uncultured Peptococcaceae bacterium | reverse complement strand
CTCCTTTTAAAGTATCCCATATAACCGGGGTTTCCAGTTCTTACGGACAAGCTGAAGGATGGTTTGTCACATGTCCCTTGACAGCAAAGCAAATGCTGACATTGCCCCCACAGTATGTGATGGAAAAGATTATTAAGGCTGGTAAGGTAGCAGAGAAATTAGGCGCCAAGATTATTGGTTTAGGAGCTTTTACCTCTGTGGTAGGAGATGGAGGATATACAGTTGCTCAGAATATGAATGTTGCCGTAACGACTGGCAATAGTCTTACTGTAGCCACTGCTTTGGAAGGTGCCAAGAATGCGGCAAAACGTATGGGGCATGATTTGAAAAACGTGCATGTAGTGGTCGTTGGTGCCACTGGGTCCATTGGTCGTGTGTGTTCAATGATGCTAGCCAGTCAAGTAAATAAAATAACATTGGTAGCTAGAAATAAGCGATCATTAGAAGATTTAGCGAATAAAATTATGTATCAAACAGGCATGTCAGTAGGGATTACTTCAAATGTAAAGGAAGCTTTAAAAACAGCTCATATTGTAATTACAGTGACCAGCGCTGTGGATACCATCATTGGGCCAGATGATTTGATGCCAGGAACCATTGTTTGTGATGTATCCCGGCCTCGCAATGTAAGCAAACAAGTGGCTTTAGAAAGAAATGATGTATTGGTCATTGAAGGTGGTGTGGTAGAAGTACCTGGAGATATTCAATTTAACTTTAATTTTGGTTTTCCACCAGGCATGGCTTATGCTTGCATGGCTGAAACCATGATTTTGGCTTTGGAAGGTAAATATGAGAATTTTTCTTTGGGTAAGGAACTAACCATAGAACAAGTGGAAACAATATGGTCTTTAGCCCAAAAACATGGTTTCAAAATGGCAGGCTTTCGTAGTTTTGAAAAAGCTATCACAGATGAAGAATTTGAAAAAGTGAAAAAAAATGCCATGACCAAGGGATTAAAAATTTGTTAGCTGTAGAAATCAGTTTAAGTGGATGAAAATGGTTCAATATTTTTATCTGTAATGATAACCATTTTAGAAACTAAAAATGATTTAGAAGATGTTTTAAATCGCTTGACAAACCATAGGCTTATTTTTATAATACTTGGGAAGGTTAGCCAAGTGCCACCAGCACTGTGAGAAAAAGTCTTACAGTGCTTTAGACATGTAGGGGGTATTTGGCTTATTGCCTTATTTAACCTATTATTTTATGCATAATGTTGTGTGAAACACATATATTGTTCAGATAATATTTAAACATGTAAATTAAGGAGATTAAAAATGGTAGAAAAAGAAACAATTTTAACTGTGGCAGGTTTAAAAGAGTTAGAAGAAGAATTGGAGCAATACAAAACAGTAAAACGGCGGGAAGTTGCCCAACGGATTAAACAAGCCATAGAATTTGGAGATATCAGTGAAAATTCCGAGTATGAAGATGCAAAAAATGAACAGGCCTTTATTGAAGGAAAAATTCTTAGCTTGGAAAAGATGCTGCGAAATGCCAAGATCATTGATTCTGAGAATCTAAGTACAGATGAAGTATTTTTAGGTTCCACAGTGATATTAAAAGACTTGGAATTTGGTGATGAAGTACAATATACCATTGTTGGTTCTATGGAAGCTGATCCCGATAAAAATAAAATTTCCAATGAGTCACCTGTGGGTAAGGCAATTTTGGGACAAAGAAAAGGAAATACAGTAGAAGTCGTCGTCCCAGCAGGAATACTGAAATATCAAATTGTTGATATAGTTGGTAAGTAGCTAAAAGGGGACCGGAGGGTTTAGAAATGAAGAAAGAAAAAGGACAGGAAATCCCATCAAAAGATATGCCTGAAACAGAAGAGGATTTAAATGAACTTATGCGAGTTCGTCGAGAAAAATTGGCTGAATTTCGAGCAAAAGATATAAATCCCTATGGCACGCGTTATGAAAGAAGTCATATTTCCACAGAAATAGTTGAAAACTTTGAATCCATGGAAAACCAAGTGGTGAATATGGCGGGCCGAATCATATCAAAACGTATTCAAGGAAAAGCTGGGTTCGCCCATATTCAGGATTATGTGGGTAGGATTCAGATTTATGCTAGATTGAATGACATAGGACAAGAAGCCTATGATTTGTTCACCAAACTGGATATAGGTGATATCATTGGCGTGAAAGGCAAGGTATTTCGAACAAGAATGGGTGAAGTAACCTTAGCCATTGAATCATTTACTTTGTTGGCAAAATCCTTACGCCCTTTGCCTGAAAAGTGGCATGGCTTAAAGGATGTAGAATTGCGTTATCGGCAACGTTATGTAGATTTAATTGTTAATCCCGATGTACAAGAAACTTTTGTAATAAGAAGTAAAATCATTCGCGCCATTCGAAAATTCATGGATGGAAAAGGGTTTTTAGAAGTGGAAACCCCTATGATGCACCCCATTGCGGGGGGCGCAGCAGCCAAGCCATTTGTTACCCATCATAATGCACTGGACATGCAGTTATACATGAGAATAGCCCCGGAGTTATACCTAAAAAGATTATTGGTAGGGGGATTTGACCGGGTTTATGAAATCAATAGAAGTTTTCGCAATGAAGGGATTTCCACAAAGCATAACCCAGAATTTACTATGCTTGAATTGTATCAAGCTTATGCAGATTACCATGATATGATGGATTTAGCAGAAAAGCTGATATCCACAGTGGCTCAAGAAGTATTAGGAACAATGTTGATTGTTTATGAGGGAACAGAAATTAATTTAACTCCCCCTTGGACAAGATTATCTATGTTGGAGGCAGTAAAAATACATACAGAGATAGATTTTGTTCTTTTTGAGACACCACAAGAAGCCATTGAAGCAATTAAAAAGGCAAAAATAGAAATAAGCACAGAAGCAACAGATACTGTGAATACTTTGATGTGCAAAGTTTTTGAAGAAGTGGTGGAATCACAATTAATACAACCTACATTTATTACAGATTTTCCTGTGGAAATTTCCCCTTTGGCCAAGCGCAATCATGAAAATCCTCAGCTTACAGATCGATTTGAATTGTACATTTATGGACGGGAAATGGCCAATGCCTTTTCTGAGCTCAATGATCCCATTGACCAAAAAGAGAGATTTCAAAAGCAAGTGGAGAAAAGAAAATCCGGGGATGATGAAGCTCATATGATGGATGAAGACTATATCACAGCGTTGGAATATGGCATGCCCCCTGCTGGAGGGGAAGGCATAGGAATTGACCGGTTGGTGATGCTTTTAACAGGGTCTTCTTCCATACGAGACGTTATTTTATTCCCCTTGATGCGTCCAAGGGATTAAAAAATTTGTTATTTTTCAAAATTTACTAGTGACATGGCGGCGTTTTTATGCTATTATAAAAAACGTCGCCAATGGAGCTTACACAATAAACACCAATAGGTGACACAATTAAGAAGGTTTTACGTTAACATTGACAATATTCAACAAAAAGCAAAAAATAAGTTGACAATATAAAATCAATGTGCTATGATAAATATCACTTCAACACCAGTAAATACTGGTGAGGTCCTTGAAAACTGAACAGAAGAGAGGGCAAGAAAGAAAGAAAAGAAAGAACTCTC
>CATZDY010000190.1 GCA_958417755.1 uncultured Peptococcaceae bacterium | reverse complement strand
CGATTATCATATTCATGGTCCCAAAGAAAGATATTATATGAACATATACCATCCGTCCTAATTTGGTATCCAGAATAGTCACCACACCCATTACCAGCAAAAAATAAAAGACAATCCAACGGCATAAATTCAATCATTTCCCTAAGTCTTATATTTTCTTCAATAATTTGATCCGTTGAAAATAACACAAAATTATCACCATTTATCTCTTTAAGAAGTTTTTTTAAATCATCAGGAATATCACCAAGAGTGTTAATTACTTCTTGGATTTCATTGTCTGTTGCGGGAGGATTGATATTTATAAACCGTATATTTTTTGAATACTCACGAATTTTTCCAACCCACATAATATTCTCCTTTAGTAACACTAGAATTCACTGAATCCATTAGAAACTTAAGATTTAAATAAATGTAAATTTCTCATAAACACGAGATTTAATATGATGATTTAATATCAGTCCAATTCTTATAAGTATCTTATAAAGTCTAAGTATTGGCACTAAAGGAGCACAAGTAAGCGTGTTTCAATTCCTCACAGGTATCTTTTAAACAATACTGTGCATATCCTTGCGAGCACATCAACATCGTTTCAATTCCTCATAGGTATCTTTTAAACCATTTTACACCACTTTTGAGCCTTTGAAAAGACATATTTATGCAAACAGGCTCCTATATTTTCCTAATACACCTAAATCTATCTGCTATTTTCCTAAAAACTAACAAAAAATTGTTGTCGACCTCCCGGGTTTTTTACACCATCTGAGGTCGACGACAAGAGATTGGTATCCTTTTTTTGAGTAAATGCTTGGAAAAACTCCATAGTAAAGAGAGAAAACCCCGTGTCCAAAGCGTTAAAGGGAGCAAAATTTTGACTGAAATCATTGACCAAAATCTTTTCTAACAACATTTTACCATCATAATATTGAAAAATCCCCTATGCCTTTTGTTATTCTTTTTTAAGCTATTTTGCCAAACTGTACATATATAATTTTGCTATTTCGTCAGAAGCAGAGGGTATATCAAAAGCCTGGTATCTATATGACTAGAAAATCCTAAATACCCACAATATTTTTTATGTTGCTCCTTATACAGTGGTTGTCAAAGTCTTTGGCTATGTTTTCTTTTATAAAAATCCTTACAAAATATATTCTGCTTTTTTATCCACTTTGCAGCATGGTCATTGGGAAATTAGACAACCATCGGCAATATGGGTTGTTCCATCACAGTTTATCTCTTTATCTTTGGCTGAAACCGTAATCTTTCCGGCAGTAACCGTTACATCGGTTAAGGCGCGGATACCATCATCACCAGCGGAAATATGCAAAGCACCGCCCTCCATATAAAAACAGCCTTGGGTAGAATCATCATTGCCATCAGACTTCACCCCATCATCCTGGGAATTTACAATGATATTTCCTCCTTTGATAGATACACTATCATTGCCCTTAATACCGTTATTCACAGCAGATACCGTAAGCTCACCACTGATGATTTTCAAATCATTACTGCAATCAATGCCATTATTCCAATTGCCATTTACAATCAATGCCCCTGTTCCATTGATGGTCAAATCATCTTTACTGTAAATACATCCATCCATATCATTGGCACCGGATGTACTGCTGTCAGTCAATGTATTGGTGGTTCCTTCAGCCAAAGTAATGACTGTCTTATCTGCATTTTGAATATAGATAGCAGCGGAATCCGAACAACTGATATCCACGCCATGCAACACAAGTTGGACTTTTGCTGTACTACCAACATCCACTGTAATCTGGCCGTCCTCCAAAACTCCGCTTAAAACATAAGTTCCGGCCTCTGTGATGGCAACATCTTCATCAGACAATATGATATTGGTTGCTGTATCATCCCAATCTGATGCCAGATCAAAATCAGTAAATTCAATTGTTGCAGTGCCATTCGTTTCCACCGGGATATTCACCCCTGTTTTCCCAGCACCTGAATTTTCAGTGGTGGCTGTACCACAAGCTGTCAGGGGAAAGGTAAACATCAAAGCAGCCAAAATGACAAGCAGTTTGTTTTTGTTTGTTTTCATGTAAAGCCCTCCTGATTTTCTGATGATATCTTGTTGAAATAAAGATTACAATCGAATGAAAGCAAGTGCTGTAACAAATTATTTTTTACGTCCAACAAATAGCAAAAGACCCCAAGTCCACAATGGGTTGTTCATGAGGCCATTGTATCTCTGCCAGCTGAAATTTTCCTTAAATTTCAAAGGAGGATTGTGTAAAAATACTATATTTTAAGTAAAAGTGTAAAAAGCTATCCTGATTATGTTCGGTCAGTCAAGGAAAATTTGTGTTAAAAATAAGGAATTTTCCCAATACTTATGCCAGATAATCAATTTGTACTGATTATAGCATTGTTGTACATGGGGTTTATTGATAGGAGATATGGGTTATACATTGCTAGAAAAATCATATATGTTGATATTTTTCAGGAAGGATTTTTCTGCAAGGATGCTAACAAAAACGAATCACTGCCTAGGCCAATTTTGCGTAACAGGCTAATTATATAAAAAAATCTATCCCCATATACTGCATCCAAGGCCCAGAACAGGTACCCAAAACAGCAAGGATAGATTTCTTTAGAATTGTATATTTGTCTCATCAATGCCTGTTGGCAGCCCCATGAAACCATGCAAAGCAAAAATCACAGGATCAACATGCCCATCACAAGCACTTCATTCTTAGGAGGCCATTCCATATGAACCCCTGCTTTTTGCGCCAGCTCGGTAATATCAATCCCCATGGCAGAAGGACCGGGACGGGCTTTATAGGGATGACGACAGGGAACCCCTGCTGGTGTACAGGTTTCGCACAACCAACAGCTTCCCGGACCAAGCCCATACACTTTATAAAATCCTACCCCAATCAATACATGTTCCAAATCCGTGATGATATCCACCATTTTTGTCTGCAATTTTTCCATTTCTTTAACCTTTTTTTCCTCATCTTCATTAAGGGTATGGAGATCAACATGCATGGCCACGATATACCCCTTTTGATACCCCTTTAAAGCCTCGCGAATGGTGGGAATTGGAGGCATATGCGGCGGACACACCTTCCGCATACCATAATTTTTACACAAAGGAATTTGACATTTCAACCGTATGGTTTCACTCACCTTTAAATCTTCCATGGCAAAGGGATGCAATGTTACCCCTTCAGGCAAATGACTCTCCAAGGCTTTTTGGGCTGTCTCATACGAAGACATCTTTATCCCTCCTTTCTAGAAGCAATATCATTGGATTTTCCATCAGCTTCTCAACACATTTTCATCCCGTGAGGCTAAGATGTCCCTTTTCTTAAGCGAATGAAAAAACATTTTACTCCTCATGTTGAGGCATTGTTTCCACCTTGGCCCCCTATTTTCCTGCTTAGCCCTTTGCCATTAAGCATATCTTTCTTTTTTAAAAGGGCTGTGACAACCCAGCACAACACCACCATACATGCAGTGTGTCCTTTCATGCCACAGCCCTTCTTTATCGAATTATTTTAGAAAATTTAGTTTTAATCGATTGTTTAGTTAAAAGTCAACTCAGTTCTCTTAATAATCTCGTTCTGTACACCAGG
>CATZDY010000189.1 GCA_958417755.1 uncultured Peptococcaceae bacterium | reverse complement strand
AAAAAACGCAGGGGAGAGTCGGAGCATTGGCCAATCTTCGTTTCATCAGTGCAAGCATTGATAAAATACAAGAATATACAGAATTATTAAAGCCACTGGTGTTTACTCCTTTGCAACTTACTTTGCAAGAGTTTTTTGGCGATGAAATTCGGGAGGTAGTTCGCCAAAAAGTGTTAAGGGCTTACAAAATGAAACGGGCCCCTCTTTTTGTGGAGCATACAGGGATTTTTATCGATGCAGTGGGGGGAATGCCAGGTCCTTTTACCTCATTGTTTTGGCAGCACATGCAGGCGCAAGGTTTGTTGCGCTTGGTGCAATGTGAAAGGGATCGTAGGGCAACATTAAAGACTGTAATCGGCTATTGTGATGGTCGAAGAATTCATTATTTTGAAGGCCAATTGCAGGGGACCATTGCTCCGGAGCCAGCGGGAGATTTGGCCACAGGAATGTGTTTGTTTGTACCTGAGGGGTTTTGCCATACCATGGCAGAAATGACTTTGGAACAACGAAATGCTATATCTCAAAGAAAACAAGCTGCTGAACAATTGCAGCAATTTTTGTTAGAGGCAGGGGAAGATTTACATGGCAGAATCCTATGACAATACGCTGTTGGACAAGTTGGCCCAGGAGATACGGGATAAAAAGATTATTCCATTTATTGGGGCAGGTATGTCTAAAAATGTAGGACTGCCAGGTTGGGAGTCCATGATCGATTTGGTTGCTGAGGATTTGGAGATTGATCCGGAAATTTTAAGTGTCCATGGAGATTATTTGCAAATCTGTGAGTATCATATTATAAAAAATGGTGGTAGTAAAAATAGAATCAGTAAATTGTTGGATAGAAGCATGCGATCCATTGCTGTGGACATTGGGTCATCAGATGTGCACCGCTATCTGGTGGGTATGAAATTTCCTTTGATTTATACCACGAATTTTGATGAATTGATTGAAAAAGCCTTTCGTTATCATAAAATGCCCTATTGTTGTATTGCTACTTTAGAAGATATCCTAAAGGCAAAGGAAAATGTAACACAAATTGTCAAGTTTCATGGAACCTTGGATCATGATGAAACCTTGGTGGTGAGTGAAACAGATTATCACAATCGCATGGATATGGAAGGAGTATTGGATATCAAATTGCGTTCAGATTTATTGGGTAAAACAGTTTTGTTTTTGGGCTATAGTTTTCGTGATTTGGATATCCGTTATATGTGGAGCAAACTATTTAAAATTATGCAATCCAATTGTAAAGCCTATATGGTGACTGTAAAGCCAAATTTTGTTTTTGATGTTGTATATGGAGAAAAGGGCATGAAAGTCATTTGCCTGGATTCTGATCATAATAAAGAAGATTTTACCTTATTTATGAAAAACCTGCATGATCGGGTGACAGGGTAATCAAAAAGTAATATGGTTGCTGTTTGTTGCAAGAAATATTGATTGCAAATCAAGGGAAGGGAGGATTGCTTTTGCACTTAGAGCAGATTCAGGATTTGGCTGATTTGGAAAAGCAAGTAGTACAATGCAATGTTTGTTCTTTACGGGCCGGATGCCGGGGCGTGGTTTTTGGTGAAGGTAATCCAAAGGCAAAAGTCGTATTCTGTGGTGAAGGTCCTGGAGGAGATGAAGACAGATTGGGACGTCCCTTTGTGGGCAAAGCCGGACAGTTGTTGGATAAAATGTTGGCTGCTTGTGGATTTGAACGGTTTACCCATGTATACATATTGAATACAGTAAAATGCCGGCCACCAGGCAATCGGACGCCAACGGAACAGGAACGGGCTGCCTGTCGTCCCAACCTAGACGCTCAATTACGAATCATTCAACCAGTGATTATAGTATTGTTAGGGGCTTGCGCTTTTCAAGAACTTGTCAATCCATTGGGAAGGATTACCAAGGAACGGGGAAAATGGGTTGAAAAGAATGGTGTTTTGATGATGCCTACATATCATCCGGCGGCTCTTTTGCGTAACCCGGCGCTAAAACGGGATGCTTGGGCTGATTTAAAATTAGTGGTGGCTGAGTATCGAAAATTGGTTGATGCAAATCATTTTTCTGCATATTGTTAATCATAGATTTATTGTGTTTTATTTTAAAGGAATGAAGCATTAGCATAGAATTTTCTTATGCATATGGATTTGTTTTGTTGTCATGCCTTTCTATGGCTCTGGAAGGGGTTAACCCATCAGACCAAGCTGTTAAGCCCATTTGCTGGGCTTGTTTTAAAAGGCTGATGTATTGTCTTTCCGCAGCATTGACTTGAAAAATCATATAATCAATCATGTTTGGTTCACATTGGTTGAAGTTTGCAAGGGCAGCATGCCAATTCCTTCGGCATTGTTCAATGGTCTGAAGCAAATGATTGGCAGAAGTTTGCGGAGCAAAAATTTTTTTTATCAGAGTCCCCATATCACCTATGGTTCGCATAGGATCACCTCCAATTCATCCTATGTAGCAAAAAGGATGCTTAGAAGCATCCTTTTATTAATGGCAGAAAAAGGATGCTTTTCGTTTATCCTTGTGAAAATTGCTTGTTTTTGCATGAGAATTGACCAGAATAAGCATACTAAAAACATTCATCGTATGGAGGTGCTTTGCAATGACAATCCCTTTGAGAAAAAGGGTTTTGCGTATGTTGATGATAGGGATTTTTATGGCCATGCTGGGATGTTTTTGTGGGTGCAACAAGGAACCAAACCCCAAAATGCAAACCCCTCCAGCAAGAATCGCTGTTTTGCTGGCAGACATGGAGCGGGATGGCAATCAAATCATCCAAAAAGAAATGGAAAGGCAAAGTAAAAAGGAACATGCAAATCTGACTTTTCTGGATGCTGGTAATGATGTGAAAAAGCAAGAGGAACAGATAAGAAAAGTAGCAGACCAAGATGTAAGAGCTGTGATTCTACAATTGGTTGATGCTTCCCATGGTGCGAATATCATTAAACCTTTGGTGGAAAAAAATATAAAAATTGTTGCTTTGGAAGTATTGCCTAAAGATACGCCAGTGGATGCATATATTGCCTCCAACCATACATTGGCCGGTCAGCTGATGGTGGATTATATTACCCAGGCAGTGCAAAAAAAGCAAGGCCTACAAACAGAAGAAGGGCAAAATGAAAATAAAGAAACAGAAATTTCTTCTGATGCACAAAGCAAATCAGAAGAGACAAGTAAAGGTATACCTCCTGATTTACAATTAAGAAATCAAGGGCCAGCCAGGGTTATTTTGTTGACTGGCTCTCCCCAGGATACAGCAGCACAGGAGATTGCTTCAGCAGTAAAAGATGCTTTGCAAGATAACCAATGGGCTTTTTTGGGACAGGAATATACCCATCCTCACATTGATGAGGTGGAAGTATCCATGCATGTACAAGAGGCCCTGATGGCTCAAGATAACGGGGTGGACGCTGTGTTAGCAACTGACAGCAATTTAGCCATGGCTGCAGCTGAGGCCTTACAAGCTGCGGGATTAAATCACCAGGTATTAACCGTAGGTGTGGGGGCTAATCAAAAGGCTTCGGATGGATTGCTGCAGGGAAAACATGATGCAGAAGTGGATACGCGGCCGGATTTGCTAGGACAATATGCCTTGGACGCAGCCTTAGGCTTAGCCCAGGACGGACATTGGCAATATGAA
>CATZDY010000188.1 GCA_958417755.1 uncultured Peptococcaceae bacterium | reverse complement strand
AATATAAACATATCCGGAACAGGAGATTTAGAGGCTTTAGATTTAAAAACAGAAGATACCACCATCAATATCAGTGGTGTTGGTGATGCTCGAATTTGTTGTTCCCAAACGTTAAATGTTTCCATCAGTGGGGCTGGGAGCCTTGCTTATAAAGGAAATCCTCGAATTAACCAACATATATCCGGAGCAGGTACCATTGAAAATATAAAATAATACTGTCATGCTTCAGTGTAAATCATCATAGATGTTGTGTATTAAAAAACACAACATCTTTTTTTCTGAAAAATAATAGAAAAGGACAGCCAATATCCTGCGTTCCTCTTTATGTGCTTTCTATGGGTCCACAATCCAATACATAGGATATCTGTGGATGTTCTTAGTCTGTATGTTATAAAGCGTAAAACAGGCTATAAGACGGATTTATGTTTTAAGTGAAACTGGCGGTATAACAATTCTGTACAAGGTATAAAAACGATAAATTTTGATTTTTAGAACAAGGAGATAAATACGGCCAATATTCTATGCAAAACTAGGCTACTAATAATTAATGGATTTATTGCAACCTAACCTGTTTGAAGTTATATGAGCGAATAATTTATAGTTTTCAAATTTTAATCAGTAGGGTTGGGATTTGAGAGGAAAGGCCTATTTAATAATAAAAACTATCAAATTAAAAAGATTGCACGATCATCCTGAATGTTTGGAAAAACAGCTTATTGGTAGAGTGTATAGAACAAAGAACAGGAATACCTAATGGTTAGATGAAAGATAAAGATTTAAGTCTGGAAAAACAAAACCTCCTATAATCAGTTTGACATGCAGACTGACAAATATTAGAATAAAATAAGTCCATATTATTCACCCAAACAGGATATCCCATATGGCGAATCCAAAGTTGACAAAGGAGCTTTATGAATAAAAAAGAAATAACCACCAAAGAAAATTTAATAGATGTTTTAGATTTACTCGACAACTTAAGAATCAAATATTGGATAGATGGGGGATGGGGAATTGATATATTATTGGGAAAACAAAACAGAGAACATCGAGACATTGATGTGGACTTTGATGGTCAATTCACAAAAGTTTTGTTAGATGCACTAAAAGAAAAAGGATATGAAATTACAACAGATTGGAGTCCCACACGTATTGAACTATACCACCCAGAACTGGGCTATATAGATATACATCCTTTGATTATCCATGAAGATGGAAGTGCTAAACAAGCTGATTTACAAGGCGGCTGGTACTATTTTGAAGCCACCTGGTTTACCAGTGCATTATTTGAAAACAGGGTCATCCCTTGTATCTCTGCCAAAGCTCAAAAATTATTTCATAGTGGCTATGAACTAAGGGAAGTGGATAGGATTGATATGAAGAATCTTGAGCCTCTCTTATCAAAGTAATGGCAGAGTTAAGAAGAGAATAGCAAAGGATACACGTTTTGCGATTTTTCCTTTTGTCCTCCAGTCCCAATCGGGAAAGTCCATTTGCGGCTGCCCCTAATAGGGCCACTGTGCATTCTTAAAATAATATTTTTGGGGTTTACTGTTTTTGTTTGGTACTGGTGCCGAACTGCATAAACCCATTTTCATTACAGAATATACCATTAACTTTTATGAGGAAACTCCTCTTTCAAGTAATCTGCAGTTTTTTTCGACGTACGATTTGACACCTTATGACCTCAAAAGCAATGCACTAAAAAATGCTGTGCATCATAAATCACTTTGTTTTCTAGGTATCAAATCTAACAGAATATTACGGAAATCTCCTGATAATTGTTGGATAATTTCATGACGTTTTTGCATTGCCAACATAAGTTGTTCTTCATGCACCTGTAATTTTGCACTATCATCTGTCATGAATCGAAGACGAAAATCAGTAAAACCCATTGTTTGCAATTGTTTTTCCCCTTGTTCAATTTTTTGTAAGAGCTCCCTTGTAATCTCCGTATTTTCTGGTATTCGAGTGGCCAAACAAGCATAAGCTGGTTTATTATGTACAAAAAGTCCAGCTTGTTTGGCTTGTCTACGAATTTCTGCTTTTGTCATTCCATGTTCCCGCAAAGGAGAATGGACCTGTAGTTCCCGCAAAGCTTTTATGCCAGGACGATTGGCTTCTTGATCCGAAGCATTGGTTCCCTCTATTAAACAGTCAAAGCCATCCCTTTGCACCAATCTCCATAAATAAGTAAACAACGCACTTTTGCAATGATAGCAACGATCCGGCCCATTGGATCGTATGTTGTCGTGCTGTAAGACATCATATTCTAAAATGGTAAAGGGTAGCTGTAAGTTTTTTGCTAATTTATAAGCATCTTTTCTTTCAAAATCAGGTTGAAAAGGTGATTGTATGAAATAGGCATGGACATCACATCCATAGGTTTTAGCTACATACAAAAGGTAGGATGAATCTACACCCCCAGAAAATGCGACGGCAATACGGGGATGCTGAGCAAAAAAAGTTTGCAAATTATCCATCTGTGATTGCTCCCCCTAAGAAAATAAATTTAAATGCTAGCTTTATGATTTTAAAAAGTCTAAACCCTCATTTTCATTGTATATTATATAATAAAATTTAGCACCCATTATGTAAAAGTTATTTCAAGGTTTACTCATTTGTTTAGCAATGTCAAAAGAGAGCCATAAAAAAACCATGCTTTGGATAAAGCATGGAAGGTATATTTATAATACACTAGGCTCTTTGCTATATTTCTATGGAAGCATTGTCATATAAAACCAATAATTGTAATAATATCATACATAATGATCTACTTTTTGAAAATTTAAAATTTGCAAAGGCTTTGTTTTGGCTGCTTTGCCAATGGTAGCAAAATACCGGACTAAGGTATAGAGTACCAACACTGTGGCAATAACCGTTTGTATGATAGCAAAACGTTGGACAATAAAATAAGGAAATCCCATATGTTCTAAATATAGCGCTGTTTGATGCATTGCAGTGGCACTAATGACAAATGGAAATGTAAAGGCTGCATAGCTAGGATAAAACTTTTTCCGTAACAATTTGGGTAAGGTAAATAGAACCAAAAAATAAAGCAAAATGGAAATAATAACCATAAATAGTATCAAAAAGACTGCTTTGGGGTTAATAGACTGAAGATAAGCGACTAAACACAAACTGCAAGGTGCTGTAAAGATACAAAATAGCGGTTGTAAATCCCCAGGTATATCTTTGAATTTAAGATAACGGAAACCAATGAGAGAGAAAAGGGCCAAAAAACATACAAAAGCAAACCAAAAAAGAACAGCCCCCAAAGTATAAGCACCATAAGCAGGTGCCGTGATACTTGCTACAGCAATACCCACATAAACAATAAAATAACTGGCAAATAAATTGGTAATTTTCGACTTACGCAAAAATTTAATCGTAAAATAAATCATCAAGGAAATATGAAGTCCAATGGCAAGATACCATATCCATTGGGCAAATATACCAATTAAAGGTTTGCTGTAAACACTCAATAGCATTAAGGTCATGGAAAATGTTCCAGAAACACTTGCTGTAATAGGATTCTGCATTTGCGTTTTAAAATCATAAAAAAATAGTATGCATTTTGCTAGAAGTATAATCATTAAAATACCTGCTATTGTACCAAAAATATAATAAATCACCTCAGAATAGCTTTGCAAAAGATTACCCAATGCTGCACACCCAAGCATTACA
>CATZDY010000187.1 GCA_958417755.1 uncultured Peptococcaceae bacterium | reverse complement strand
GGCGTCACCCCCCTTCTTTAGGGAAGTGACTGACCACCAAGCGGTAACTCCGCTACTATTCTACCAGAATAACCTCTTAGTGGAAGAAGATTTTTTGTATACATAGGCGCCCTATAGAGGCGTTTTATTTTTTATGTTAAAGTTTTTTTCATGCATCCAAAGGTTTTGGGTTGCAGAATCTTGTATAAGTGAATACAACTTTCCTACTTTACGGTACCATGGTATACATCGTATACCAGCTTGGAGTACAAAATTATGTGGAATGTATGAAGGTTAAATGTAACTTCATATGCTTTTGGGCGTTGTGAATTACCTAATAATAGAAAAGTGATGGAGGAAATGCAACTGACAAAGAATATGGGGAAAGGTGAATTTAAGCAGGATTGAAAACCAATGAAAGGCTTTACTCAGCTATGTCAAAAACATCCGCAGTAACCCAATATGAAGTATTATTTACGGGATTCTTACCAGAGAATCAGAGCAGTTGCTAACATAGAAAATGCCTTTGATGTAAGTTCAGAAAATTTTGAATCCAGCATTTCAAGAGCTGAGAGGTATTTGCTATAGCATAGAAATAATGATGAGAGATAATGATAGCGAGAAAGCAAAACAACATCCCTTTTATGCCCTAGCCAATCAGGATGCAAAAACATGTATTCACAATGATTTGCCTTTAAGTGCGTCCATTCTTTTGCTGCTATATAAAGATACATATAATTTGTGAGGAAAGCCTAAAAAAGTATGGAAGCTAAATAAAGTTGATACAATGTGTGCAGCATTGTACCTTCAAATATTTATATCGACATGATTTAACAAATAATATTTCAAATTTATAAAGGAAAAAATGAAATTATATAAAATATTAAAAAATAGGATGATACTAGTCGAAGATTCAGAGATGTTGAAAGGAATCAAAAACAATAAGCAACAATTTAAATTGCTAGATAATAAAGAGGTTGTCAATGTTTATAAAACTAGCGGACAATTGGTCTGAAAAAATGTGTATATATCTGGAGCAACCTGAAAAAAAGAATATCTATGCCCTGGGTATTTCTGTTCTATTATTCTACTTGGTTACTTTTGGCCTTATGATGATTTTATCTCTATGCTTACGCACTTTGCCGGCAACCCTTGTGATTTTGCTTGCTTTTGGTGTTTTTCGGCAATTTGCTGGGGGAGCGCATTTACAGGAGATGCTGCATTG
Source organism: uncultured Peptococcaceae bacterium (assembly GCA_958417755.1). Lineage (GTDB taxonomy): Bacteria > Bacillota > Desulfotomaculia > Desulfotomaculales > Desulfocucumaceae > CATZDY01. The sequence goes on along the minus strand of CATZDY010000187.1, from coordinate 2,484 downwards.
CACTATTGTTACAAATGTTTTGATTGTGGGCAGCAGTTATCTGGTTACCCAGGGATATCTTACTCAAATTTTCATGCCCTTTTTCATCTGCACCTTATTTTTCAATATTGTGGCATTAGCCAGATGGGTGCCAACTGGTACAGTCAAAAAGCCTCTGACTGATCCTGTTGTAAGGAGAAAAATGTGGCGAAACACGCTCATGGCCTGTATCCTTTGGACCCTTCTCATCATTGTATGTATACATTGGCAGCAGTTTTTTTATGCGCTGGCCCTAGTGATGGGCAATTTCATGGCTATATGCTTGCTTTGTCCATGGGGCTATCGATTTCTTCAGATTTTGCATAAAATTTTTACATGTATGAATAGAAAACACGTAGTAAACAGGTGATAATATGCTACCAGTACCAATTGACTTAACTTTTACTGCTTTGCAACAATTTTTTACAATATTATTGGCTGCAACAGCTGTTAATTTTAAAATAGTTTATAAAAAAATATTTATCATTGCAGGCATTTCAGCCATTTCAGCCATTTTCAATGTCTGTCTTTTTCAACCTTATGTGAATATCTTTCTAAAAATTATATTTACCATGATAATTACTGTTGTATTAGTCAGGATTTTCACTAAATTGCCTATTTTGTATTCTGTGGTTATTATTCTTTTTAGCTATATCTTTTGTATTATATTTGAATCAGTATACTTGACTTTTCATGTATCCTATATCAATCATATCTCTGCTGATCTTTTGAGTGATGTTTTTATGAATTCTTTAGCAGTCAGCTTTCAATGTATAGCTTGTATGGTATTTACTCTTATCCTAAAGCAGATACATTTCCAATTCTTAAATTTTAATTCCTTAACCCAAGCATATTTAGGTAAATTTAAACCAATATTTTTATTAATCATTTTGATTCAAATCATGCCTATAAGTTTTTATTTTATGAATATTGGATTTATGTTATATGGGACAGAGATTTTGCAAACTTTATATATGGACCAAATACTATCTCTTTTCAGGGTTTTAAATTTCTTTTTTATTGCTTTGTCTATGATTATGCTTTATTTGATTAATCTGATTGATAAAAATATGATTAAAAATGCGATATCTATTTTACATGGAGAGTATATTGCTTTGCATCAAGATGAAGTGCAAGTTAAATATTATGAAAAAGAACAGATTCAGCAACAAATTCTGGTAATCAAAAAGCATATGCTAAGAAGGCAATACAGTGAAGCACTTTTTGAATTAAATCAAATTGATTCTTATCTACATAGAAAGGGATTATTGAATATTCAATATCCTTCTTTGCGTAATTTTTTACAAAATAAAATCTATTTAGCCCAATTGGCTAAGATTGATTTTATCTTGGAAGTAGATGAAGACTTGTCTGGATTGGAATATTATATTGAAGATTCACTTTTGGAAATGCTGCAGGAATTATATAATAATGCTTTTGAAGCAGCGCTGGAAGCTGAATTCAGTGAAGTTTACAGCAAATTTATCAGGGAAGAAAATGAATTTATTATCCTGATAAACAACAATGGCATTGTTTTACCTCCTACGCACCAATACCAATTATTTAATCCCAATTATACCAGAAAAAAAGCTTTGATCCATGGGCAGGGCTTGTTTAAAGTGAAAAAATTGCTTGATTATTATGATGGGAGTATCGATATCCGCGGTTATGATGGCTATACCAGGGTAACGGTAAAATTACCTATACGCATAAATAATAATTTACTTCAAAAAGAATCTGATTTTAAATATAAGGGCCTTAGATTAGTAAAAAACAAGGAAGAACAAGTTTGAAATTATAAATTAAGCATTGGACTGAAAAGGATATCTAACCTGTAGGGGCCAGTTTAACAAATTTAGAAAAGCTGTGTTAGCGGCATAGTTTTGTTTTCTTTTTGCCTTGCAATGCAGCGGAAAGGAGGTCATAAACATGAAAAAATTTGTTTGGTTAAAAATTATATGTGGTTTGGCATTGGTGCTGCCCTTTGTTGCTCACATTCCAAAAGTCGCTATGGTATATGAATTTGATGAATAAGAGGGCTAAGAATTATGTTATATATAAAATGTATAATGTAATTCTAAAAAGTTTAGCTGGGGATAACCCCAGCTTTTTTTGTACAATGCTTAAGAATGGTTCGTTATCAAGAAATCAATACTGGAGGTTTCTCTTTTCCAAAGGAGTGTCTAGCAAATCTTGGGATTTTATGGGTTTCAAAAAGGACGCTGCCTTTTCGGTTGGTGTCCTTTTAGCAGTTATCCTATGCAGTTAAATCCTTCTTTTATTACAATGAATCATTCAAATCCCGCAGCGTATGTTTCAACAATTCCTGTTTTATTGCACTGGATAAACAATAATGTATTTGTTTTGCCCCATGTACCAATACCAATTATTTAATCTCGAATTATACCAAAAAAATTTTTTCATCATGGATAGGGCTGTTTAAAGTTTGAAAAAATTATTTGATTA
>CATZDY010000186.1 GCA_958417755.1 uncultured Peptococcaceae bacterium | reverse complement strand
CGGGCAGAAGTCAATGCATCATAGGCGTCCACCAGTCCCACCACCTGGGCAGACAGAGGAATTTTATCCCCTGCCAAACCATCAGGATAACCATGGCCATCCCAACGTTCATGATGGAAACGGCAAATGGCATAACAATGGGTGAAATACTCCTTATCTGCCACAAAATCCAAAGCCTGCAATATATCGCACCCTTTTACCACATGGGTCTTCATGACAGCAAATTCATCCTGAGTCAAAGGACCTTTTTTCAAAACGATTTCATCTGGAATCAGGATTTTTCCCAAATCATGCAGCACAGAAGCACTGGCAATACGCTGTATGGTAGCTGGTTTTAAAGCATAAGCGGCATGGGAGTGAGAGACTTCCTCCAGCAATAGTTTGGTAAACAAGCGTACATAATCACTATGCTGTTGGCCAGCCTGATTTCGATTGGCAATGATAGCACCCAAAATACGGCTTACCAGCTCAAAAGAAACCAAACCACTGCCTTGCTGTTCCAAAGCCAAGGATTCCTTCTGACACAACTTTTCTTGTCTAGCAATCAAATTGCGTATTTTCCATTGCAACAAAACAGGATCAATAGACTTGGGCAATACATCTGTTACCCATTCCCAGCCTTTATTTTCTTGGCATTCCTTGGGAGAAACCAGCAGCAACAAAGGAATCTGAAACCCATTGAGCCACTTCAACAATTGTTTTCCATCCCACATCGGTACAGCACTATCCCAAAGAATTGCAGCAATGGACCCATTTTTCAAAACAATCATGTCCCAAGCGCTTTTTCCATCCATCACTTTTTGCAGGGTAAAAGAATCCTGCAAAGCTTCCAAGCATCCCTGTTCTCCCATGGCAGGTGTTACCACTAGCACTGTATCTTTTTTCTCCACCCCGCAACCCACCATTTCTTGCGCCTCCATCTTAAAAATCAATCTTATAACCAAATGAACTTAAATCCAACCATATCCAGGTAAAATCCTACCATGATAGCGCAAAACATGCAGGTATAAAATGTCTCTTCGTGTACACCCTAATAAAATCCATTAGAAAATATACAAGCCTTTGCTTGATCAGCAAGTAGGTCTAAGCATTTCATAGAAATAAATATTCTACGAAAGATTTACCAAAAAGGTTTGTATGACAAGTTTTTTTTCCCTTTTGACCCTATTCATGACCCCAATTCAATGACAGCAATTCCATTTGGGCACGTTTTTGCTCCACCAAAGAATGTACATATCGGTTCAATGTTATGTTTACACTGGAGTGTCCCAACAATTCACTAAGGGTTTTGGCATCAAAACCTGCTTCAATACAACGGGTAGCAAAGGTATGGCGTAAAGCATGAAAATTGATGATGTTTTGTAGCCCAGCGCTATGCAAATATGTTTTAAACCTGTATTGATACGTACGGGGTTCTAAAAAATAGTCTCCCCGGCCGGTCAACACATAGCTATTTTTTTCAGCTTGATCCTTTTGTTTTTTTAGCAAAGGAATTAAAAATGAAGGAATAGGAATTTTTCGGTTGGAAGAAGGAGTCTTTGGTTCTCCGCTGGTTAACATGGTCTTTGGTTGAAATGAATTTTTGTGAAGGTTTTTGACCCTTTGAATGGTACGACGTACATAAAGAACGCCCATATGCCAATCAATGTCATTCCATCTTAAAGCACAAATCTCACCCACCCGTAATCCAGTGTATAAACAAAGCAGAATCCCCATGGTACTGGCATTTAAATTGTTACATAAATACAATTCTAACTGCTGCTGTTCTTTTTTGTTCAATATATTGATTTCTCTACCTTTTACTGAAAAGGATATTACCTCCCCTTGTAAAGCAGGGCAAAAGCCTTTTGCACTGGCAAAAGATAACGATGCCTTGATGATATAAATCAAGGTTCGCAAACTGCTTTCCGATAATCCCCCTTTTTGATCCAAACGTCCATTTTCTTTTTTTTGGGCAACAAATTTATGAATCAATATAGATGATACTTTATTCACCTTGATATTGCCAATAAACGGAATGATATGTTTTTCAATGATATGATTATATTTCGCATAGGTTTGGGGCTTAATTTTGATCTGTATGTTTTGTAACCACAAAAAAAGAATTTCCTGAAAAGAATAATTGCCTGCATTTTTCCCCTCTAACTTATTTCCTGCTTGCTTACTTACAAACAATAACTTTTTCTTTACCTCCAAATAACTCTTGGCATATACAGAACCATAATAAGCTTTCCCTTGTTCATCATAAAAACGAATGTATCTTCCTTCCCAGCGATTGTCTTTTCTTTTACGAATATTTTCACCGCGCCTGGGCATGCTGTAAGCTCCTTTCCCCCATAAATCTTACCCTAAAGGTTCAAAACCTGACCCTAAATTTGACCCTAAATGAAGAGAATTATACCCGAAACCAAGTAAAAATATCCATACAAAAGAAATGTATTGCAACACAATACATTCATTTTAGACAAAAATACCAATTCATGCATTGCCCTAAGCCCTTTTTCCCCTTATAATGATAAAAAATGGATAAAAACTCTTTCGTAGAATATTTATTTCTACGAAAATAAAAGGACAAATTCAGGTGAAGCAAAAATTGAAGGCAAGTGAAACCAAAAAATTTTAAATTCTCACCAACGAATGATAAAAAAATTTTGACTTCATTGGATAACTTTGATATAATAACTATGCTGTTCTTAACAAGCAAGCGGGTGTAGCTCAATGGTAGAGCGTCGGCCTTCCAAGCCGATTACGTGGGTTCGATTCCCATCACCCGCTCCAGTTTTGTCCCAGTAGCTCAGCTGGATAGAGCAACGGACTTCTAATCCGTAGGTCAGGGGTTCGAATCCCTTCTGGGACGCCATAAGAAAGCCTTGTATATCAAGCATTTGACGATATACAAGGCTTTTTTCTATTCATTTACTTTTCACTGTTTTTACCCCCTTTCCACCTCTTTATGGTGGAAAAATTGGTGGAAAAATATCGTCAAACAATGAGCTTACAGATAATCATTTCATATGGATAATTTGCCGAAGGTAGATAAAAAATATTCTTAAACACAATCTTCGGGAGACAAAGCAAATGGATATATTCGAAACCAAAAGCATTGAGCCTATGCTCATAGCAGAAAATAGGGCTCCTTATTCGAGGAAGAAGGTGTAGGCACAAAAAAACCAAGCAGGGCCTGGGTAAAAAGGCCAGCTGGGCTGGCGTAAATAATAATTGAGAGGTTAGGATTATTCTTTTAATCCATACATTTTCTTTTTCTAGTATTCGCCTTTCTCATAATGGTCTAAATTATCCATATACTCATATAATACCATCGTTTCATTATCATAATTTCCTTGACTTACCCCTTGTTGTATTTCTAGTTCTAAAGACAATTTATAGCTATTCGAAATAATATCTCTAACTTCTTCTCAAGAATCACATGAAGATACATATCTCCATACTTATCAGCAGACGGATGAAATTTGTAACTATAATAAGGAATACTTTTTTCATTTTTTAAAACCTTATAGGCAATAAAGTCTAATTCATCTGTTGATGACACTAAGTGATTTCAAATTACATTATTTATTATACTTTTTGAATATAACTATGATTATTTTCTGGAGGTATTTCAATAACATCCAGTTTTTCTTTTATATAAACAATTATTTTTTCAATACTTTTTTCCAGGAATAATTTTTTG
>CATZDY010000185.1 GCA_958417755.1 uncultured Peptococcaceae bacterium | reverse complement strand
TGTTCGTTTTGGTATCAGTAATAAACAATATTTTAACAACAAAATTCAGATTTCATCCCAAAGTCTAATAAAAATATTTTTCTCTATGGTAGAAAATGAATCCTATTTATGTAAACATATTGATAAGAAGAAAAAAATATTGCAAAAAATATCAGATATAAATTGTAGAGAACTTCATAAATTATTCACAACAATGACATAAAAATAAATATCTCCAAAATAATAGTAAGATGCCTAAAAGTCATCTATTTTGTTTCTGGTACCATTTTTGCAAAAATTCTTTTTGCTCTTTATCTTCTTCCATTTTCTTTGGAACAATACTAATACAACTCCAAATTAAAATCATTAAGATTATACCTATACTAATCAATAATATTAACATTTATTTTCTCCTTTTCTGCAATCATTATTGCCTGGCGTCAAGTTATACAGCTCTTATTAGCTTCAATGTATAAACATCGTAGATATGTAAAGGGAGTTATAACATTGCAAAATTATCAATATTATAATTTGGAACAATTGTTAGGAATCCTATGGAAAAAAATATGGATTGTTATACTGATTTCACTGTTTTTTTGCTTCATTGCTTTTATTTTTACCTATTATTGTATTGAGCCTAAGTATACAGCAACCATTAAGCTTTTTGTTAATAATTACACTGAAATCAATACAGATATTACCTCCAGCGATGTTACTGCTTCACAAGCGTTGGTAGCTACTTATATTACGATTATCCAAAGCGATACGGTTTTGGACAAGGTTATTGCCAAAACAGGTATCAATTACACAACACAAGATATCAAGAAAATGATGTCTGCAGGGGCCTTAAATGATACGGAAGTCTTTAACGTATCCATTACATCGATAAAGCCAGAAGAGGCTTCCCATATTGCCAACGCCATTGCAGACATCGCTCCAAGTCAAATAGCTGAAATCGTAAGTGGTAGTTCTGTCAAAATTGTAGACAGAGCGAAAATCCCCATAAAACCAACTTCTCCTAATTATTTATTGAATATTGTTTTAGGATTCTTATTTGGAGGTCTCACCTCTTCTGCAATAATACTTTTGGTTGCCTTGAAGGACCAAAAAGTAAAAACAGAATCTGATTTAAAAAATATCTCTAAGTTGCCCCTTTTAGGCACAATCACAGAATTTAATTTTACAGCTAAACGCTATACGAAAGGAAAGGCGATTTATGAAACACAACAAACAGCCCCTCAAGAAAGAAGCCTATAATAAAAAAGAACATATAGCCCTAGAACGTATGAACATTCTTACTGAACAAACTCCTTATTCAACCTTTGAGGAATATAAAATTTTGCTTACAATTATTATTTTTTCTACTTTGTCTGAACAATGCAAAATCATTGGTATCACAAGTGATTGTCCTGGAGCAGGCAAAAGTATCACATGCTTAAACCTGGCAATAACTTTTGCCGAAACAAAATCAAAGGTACTGTTGATTGATTGTGATTTGCGGCTTCCCAAAATATCACAATTATTAAATCTATCCCCAACCTCTGGGATAACCAATGTGCTCATTGACATGAATCATATTGAAAACGCAATCCATCATATGGGGCAGAGTAGTTTGGATATCATTTTATCCGGTGATATTCCACCTAATCCATCAGAACTTTTAGGGTCAGCTCAGATGAATGAAGTGTTAGCAATACTGGCTCAACAATATGATTATATTTTTATAGATACACCTCCGGTTAATCTTGTTTCTGATGCCAGTGTATTATCTAAACAGCTTACAGGCATGATACTTGTTGTTCGGGCCGGAATATCAGAAAAAGACGGTGTTATCTCTGCAATCAATCAACTACAATTTGTTGGTACCAATTTACTTGGCTTTATCTTAAATGGAACTTATGATAAAAAAACACGTAAAAATAAAAGATATTATAACAACTACATCCATAACTAGTCAATCCCTGAAATGGAAATAAATGATACTTTTCTAGGATTTATAATTCAGAAAAGTTCATCCCAAGGAGAGAGTTTAGTACCCATAATTTAAAAACATATACTACTAGCTAAAATTGTTATATATACAATAATCTATTCAATTAAAACAATTTATCCATTTATTTTCATAATCTTTATTATAAATGAATCAATTCTATGTTATTCTTTTCAAAATATTTCTCTGTTATATTTCCTAAAAATCATCAATATTATGTTCCAGCAATTGTTTTTTTATGTTTAATTGCTTTTTTCCTATACTTTATTAGTATAAAATTGGTAATCAATAAACTTTAAGGATTTTGATGATAAAAAAATATACATGCCAAGTTATTATCATAAGTCTTTTATTCCTGATTTTATTAGGCAGTGGTTGCCAAGAACATTGGCAACCAGGAGCAAAAATAGAGCATGGTGAAATGCCCATGCTAAACTCCTTACAAACAACAGGAAAATTATATTTTCAAGATAAATTGCTGCCCTTAACAAAACCTTTATATTTGGGTGAGGAAGGCTGTATACGCCCTTGGAACAAACCATAGAAGCCCTGGGGGAGCCATTACCAAAAGCACAAATGGTTATAGGATTGTTTACAAAACAACTGTTATACCAATTGATTGGCAAAGGGCAAATGAAGCCTATGGATCAGGATTGTTCCAGGAATCTTGGCCTTCGTTATCTATTCCTGTCCAAGATGCTCTCCAAATGCTTTTAAATAAGGGGAAAGGCAAATTCAAAAAAGAAATACCAACATCAAATCTATTTCATCCCTTGCAAAGGGAAATGGGCATTCCTTATATTTCTTTCTATGATTTGACCCATCATTTGCATTTGTCTGCAGTTTTTCATGCAGATTTACAACGGGTATCTTTATATACCAATCCCCAGACCCAGAAGCAGCAAAAAACAGCTTTAAAAACAGCGCAAAAAGGATATCTACGTTTAGAAGATATTATGGCGGATGGGGATGTGGGGGGCAGATTCACGGATGAAAATCTGGAAAAACTTCGGATGATGGCTGATTACTTATACCAGCAGGGTCAATTTTACTCCATTGCCTGGATCCCCTTATATACAAACCCACCTCTTCAGGTACAAAAGGATTTAACCCGGGATTTTTCTTTTTATCATGCAGACTTTTTGTATACCTTGGATTATATGGTCCATCACAATGGAACCATTGTTTTACATGGCTTGACCCATCAAAATCGTCAAGAAATCAGTGCCATTGGCACGGAATTCGGTAAAAACACTCCCTTTTCAGAACCCAAAATTCACCAACGCCTGCTTCGAGCTCAACAAATAGCCTGTGATTTGGGGTTTGAGGATAGAATTTTTGAATTTCCTCATTATGATGCCACAAGAAAACAATTACAGATAGCAGAAGAATATTTTGATATTATTTATCAACAAAAACCAAGTGCCTGGCCTAGGGATAGAATTGAAAGGATACAAAAAATACATCGGGAAGTCCTTTATGTACCAACCCCGGCGGATTATGTACAGTCTACTTATGAAGTTGAAGATATGTTACAGCGTATTGAAAAGCTGCAAGGTGGGGAACTCATTAGTTTATTCTTTCATCCAACATTGGATTTTGGGGCCATGCAATGTTTTACTACAAAGGATGGTGTACGCACGTTTCATTATTTAGAAAACGGTATTTTGCCTCAGCTGGTTCATGCTGTAACCCAAAAGGGAGTTTATTTTTCTCCCATTTTAGAAACCAGCCATTTTATTTCCGTCTATTA
>CATZDY010000184.1 GCA_958417755.1 uncultured Peptococcaceae bacterium | reverse complement strand
ACCTGCCGGGGTTTGTTAAAGCTGATAATGTTGGCCCAAAAGAATATAAGCGAAGCTATCGAAGAGGCATATGAAACATCAAGTGTTCTAAAGGAGGTTGTATGATGAGTGAATTTCGCATGGTAAAATCAGAAACATTCGGTACCGTCCAATGTGATATATATAGTAACGGTGAAGATTTTTATATGACTCGTAATCAAATTGGAAATGCGCTTGAGTATACACATCCTAATGATAGTATACGGAAAATCCATGAGCGTCATGGTAGCAGGCTTGATAAATTTTCAGTATCGGTCAGATTGACCGGTACTGATGGAAAGAGTTATGTAACTATTGTTTACAATAGAAAAGGCATAATGGAGATATGTCGCTGGAGTCAGCAACCTAAGGCGGATGAATTTATGGATTTTGTATGGGACACAATAGAAGCCTTGATGACAGGCAAAGCAGTAATCATTCCAATGACAGAGTATCAGAAAATGATGGCGGAAACCCGTATAGAAAATGTACGTACAAGAAAGGCGCAATTGCTAACAAAATTAGCAGATCAATACGAAGGAACATTTAAACAGGTTTTACATTCCTATGCGACAAAAGAATTAACCGGCGAGCATTTACTGCCTCTTCCAACATTACCGGATAAAACATACACAGCCACAGAGATTGGAGAACGTCTTGGAATATCAGCGAACATGGTGGGCATCCTTACAAACCGCCATGGACTTAAGATAGATAAATACGGAGCCTGGTTTAACGATAAAGCGAAAGGACACGACAAGGAAATACAAAGCTTTCGATATTATGAAAATATCGTGCCGGTATTAGAAGCCATTATTCAAGGAAGGATAGCTTAGAATAGATGAAGGAGCTATACCCATAGGGATTAAGATTGATTTAACCAGGCAAAGTAAGATTCCCACAATTCCCGTTTTTCTGGAGTATAATAGTATCATGGATAAAATGGGCCGGGCAGGTTCTGGCTTGTTTTAGAAAAATAAATCAGTTGCTATTTGGCAGAAGCCGGGCGAGGGCCCGGTTTTTTGCTTAGGGAGAATATAAGAGCCTGTGGGCTCTTTTTGTTTTGGTAAAAATGAGGTGAGGTGATGCCAAGAGGAAGAAAGCCTAAGGCAGATGAAGCAGCAAAACTGTATCAACAAGGAAAAAGCTTAACTGATATAGCCAAAGAGCTTGGTGTATCAGCTGGGACGGTCAGAAGCTGGAAAAAAAGATATGACTGGGATAGAACAAAAGCAATGTTTGCAGCGGATAACGTCAACATTGTAGAAGATGTCAAAAGTGTATTGAAGAATGAGGCACTGACTGACCGCCAGCGTTTATTTTGTCTGTACTATGTGCGGTGCTTCAATGCAACAAGAGCTTATCAGAAGGCATATGAATGTGATTATTATTCAGCAAAAGCGCATGGATATGAGTTGTTGCAAAACGTTGCAATAAAAAATGAAATTGCGCACTTAAAACAAGCTAAACTTAATCGTGCCATGTTGGATGAGCATGATATATTCCAACGCATGATTGATATTGCCTTTGCTGATATTACAGACTATATCACATTTGGTCCTTCTGGTGTTGTGCTCCATGATTCAAGTCAGGTAGAAGGCTCTTTAATCCGTGAGGTAAAGGAAGGCAAAGGTGGGGTAAGCATTAGGCTTCACGACCAGTTGCGGGCTACGGAATGGCTGGCTGAGCATATGGATATGGCTACAACAGAGCAGAAAGCCAAAATTGAAAAAATGCAAACAGAGATAGAAAAAATCAAAAATGATAAATCAAGTCCTGATATACCAAACCATACATCAAAAGATTCTACATTAAAAGAAAAATTGGCTCAGCTCAGCATAGAAGAGCTTAAGCGCTTAGCTACAATTGGCGGTGGATCGGATGAAGCTCAATAATTCTACCTTACATGTTATAGCCGAAGAGGCAAAGCGGGAGCTCGCCCGCCGAAGCATGGCAGACTTCACCCTTTATACGGATACCTCTTACCAAATGAATTGGCATCATCGGCTTATTTGTGAATACCTCGACCAGTGGGTGGAAAAGAAAATAAGGCGTCTGATGATCTTTACAGCTCCTCGACACGGAAAAAGTGAATTGGTGAGTAGAAAGCTTCCAGCATATATCTTTGGCAAGAAACCAGATACATCCATTATCTCAAGTTCCTATTCGGCTGATTTAGCAAGCAGAATGAACCGGGATGTACAACGCATCATGGATACAGAGAGATATATTGAGCTTTTCCCGGAAACACGGCTATTTGGGAAGAACGTTCGCAGTATTTCTCAAGGGAGCTTTTTACGTAACTCCGACATATTCGAGATTGTAGGCCATAAAGGGGTCTACCGAAGCGCAGGTGTTGGCGGTGGTATTACTGGTATGGGTGGCGAATACATCATCATTGATGATCCTGTGAAAAACAGGGAAGAAGCCAACAGTGTCACCTATCGGGAAAAGCTTTGGGATTGGTATACCTCAACCTTGTATACAAGAATGGAAAGGGAGGGTTGTATCCTTGTTACCCTGACACGTTGGCATGAAGATGATTTAGCTGGACGCCTTCTAGAAAAAATGCAAGAAGAGGACGGGGATATATGGACAATATTAAATCTTCCGGCCATATGTGAAGAGGATAAACAACCCTATGATATTCGAGAGCCGGGTGAAGCATTATGGCCGGCTAAGTATAATATAAAAGAACTAAAGCGTATTAAGACTACTGTTGGAACATACGATTGGAGTGCCTTGTATCAACAAAGGCCTCAGCCAGCGGAAGGAGCTATATTTAAACGGGAATGGATGAACAACACATATAAACAATTGCCACACCAAAACATGATTATTCAATCTTGGGATTTACCCTTTGTAAAGACTGATGGTAGTGCTAAATGTGCATGCTTGGTGATGGGGCGTAGTGGTTCACAAATTTACATCATTGATCTTCTTAATGACAAAATGGAGTTTACAGAAAACGTGATGGCCATACGGACAATGACAGCAAAACATCCGAAGGCTCGGGCAAAAGTGGTAGAGAACAAAGCCAATGGGCCTGCCATTATAAGCCTTCTTAAAAAAGAAATCCCTGGCATTGTGGAGTTCAACCCAAAAGGTAGCAAGGAAGAACGCGCCATTAGTGTTACGCCTTACTTTGAGGCCGGCAATGTGTTCCTTCCGGAGCCTAGCATAGCCCCTTGGGTCCATGATTTTATTGAAGACTTATTGTGTTTTCCAAGCGGGAAATATAAGGATACTGTAGACGCTACAGTACAAGGCATTCTTTATTTGATGGATAAACCGAGCATGACCGGTCCGCCTAAAAATATTTCTTTAACGAAAGAAAGTTATTGGCGAAATAGATAGTAAAGGAGGAAAAGGGATGCCCCAAATACATAGAGAGCTTGGCCGCCTGGGACAAAAACGCTATGGTGGATTTTTTCAAGAAGAATTTCTCAAAGAGCTCCAGGGGCGAAAGGGTATCGAGTTATACCGCGAGATGAGCGAGAATGATGATATCATTGGAGCTTTTTTATTTGCAGTAGAAATGTTGATTAGACAGGCAAGCTGGGATGTGCATCCTGGAGGAGCTTCGAGAAAAGATGAGGAAGCGGCAGATTTTGTATGGAGCTGCATGAATGATATGGATAATACGTGGACGGATACTGTTAGTGAAATTCTTTCCTTTCTAATCTATGGATGGAGTGCTCATGAAATTGTA
>CATZDY010000183.1 GCA_958417755.1 uncultured Peptococcaceae bacterium | reverse complement strand
CAAATGGAAGAAATTAAAACCATTGCTCTTCAAATCAATGACATATTGACGGAATTTTTAAAGGAAAAGAATATCATATTGGTAGACTATAAATTGGAATTTGGCACTTATAAAGGAAAGGTTTTATTGGGAGATGAAATCTCACCGGATACTTGCCGTTTTTGGGATAGTGAAACCAAAGAAAAGCTGGACAAGGATCGTTTCCGCCGGGATATGGGGCATGTGGAAGATGCTTATCAAGAAGTTTATCGTAGGATTACCAGTGGTAAGCAACAGTAAAATTGTGATACCTTATTTTTAAGTTGGAGGGGAGAATATGGACCACTGCCAATGGATGGCCCGGGAAAGAGGGATGGCTCTGGAGCAAGGGATTTTTGACGATAAACCCAAGGAAGAATGCGGGGTATTCGGAATATATGGGCATCAGCTGGATGTCAGCCGTTTGACGTATTATGCACTCTATGCTTTACAACACCGGGGACAAGAAAGTGCCGGAATTGTGGTTGCCAATGGTTCAAAACTGGATTTGCAAAAAGGAATGGGCTTGGTTTCTGATGTATTTACCACCCACAAGTTAGCCCAATTGCAAGGGCATATTGCCATTGGGCACGTGCGTTATTCCACCACAGGATCCAGTCAGCCGCATAATGCCCAGCCTTTGGTATTTCAATATGCCAAGGGTTCTTTAGGATTGGCTCATAATGGGGATATTACCAATGGGGCAGAGCTTAGAAAACAGTTGTCTTCTTCTGGTTCTGTGTTTCAGACAGATACGGATAGTGAAGTCATTGTGAACCTGATTGCTCGCTACAATCAAAACACCTTGGAAGATTCCCTAGCCAAATGTATGATTGATATCAAAGGAGCCTATTCTCTGGTTATCATTACAGAGGACAGTCTGTTGGCTGTGCGAGATCCCTATGGATTCCGCCCCCTTTGTTTTGGTACCCTGGGGGATGGTTTTGTGGTGGCTTCGGAATCCTGTGCCTTGGATGTGGTGGGGGCAAAAACCGTGCGGGATGTGGAGCCTGGGGAAATCATTGTCATCAATCGGGATGGGGTCAAAACCCTGCAAGCTTTATCTCCCAAACGGAAAGCCTATTGTGTATTTGAATATGTGTATTTTGCTCGTCCGGATAGTGTGTTGGATGGTTTTAATGTGAGCAAAGTACGCCGGGAAATGGGTCGGCAATTGGCCCGGGAGTATGCCGTGGACGCGGATTTGGTCATTCCTGTTCCGGATTCCGGGACAGTGGCAGCCCGGGGATATGCCGAGGAATCGGGAATTCCCTTTGAAGAAGGGCTGACCAAAAATCGCTATATTGGTCGTACTTTTATCCAACCTTCCCAGGATATGCGGGATTTGGCTGTACGGCTTAAATTAAATCCTATCAGGGATGTTTTGCAAGGAAAGCGGGTTATCATGGTGGACGATTCCCTGGTGCGGGGAACCACGAGCAATAAAATTGTGGCCATGTTGCGGGATTGCGGGGCCAAAGAGGTCCATTTGTGTCTCAGCTCACCGCCAGTAACCCATTCTTGTTATTACGGAATTGATACATCCAATACCAAGGAATTGGTGGCAGTGAATCATTCAGTGGAAGAAATTCGCCAAATGATTGGGGCTGACGGGTTGCATTACTTGAGTTTGGAAGGCATGTTGAATATTTTTGGTAGTGCTAAGGGAGATTTTTGCACTGCCTGTTTTGATGGGCAATATCCAGTCAAACCATGCTTGGCCCAAAACACTGAGGAATCCTAAGGGGTTAAGGTTAAGAGCAATCAAGTTGTTGTGGAACTGGCAATCTAGCAGGTAAAATAGGGATTAAGGCTTGATTTCCCCGAGATGGGGAATGAATATTTGTCAAAGGGGTTAATGGTGTGTCCCAAGAAAAAAAAGGATTGACTTATGCGTCCGCTGGGGTGGACATTGATGCAGGCAATAAAGCGGTGGCCCTGATGAAGGAATCTGTGCGCAGTACCTTTCGTCCTGGTGTGCTGACGGATATTGGGGGTTTTGGCGGACTCTTTGCCTTGGATGTGAATCGTTATCCCCAGCCGGTTTTGGTTTCCGGGACTGATGGAGTGGGGACGAAATTGAAAGTAGCCATGCTTTTGGATCGTCACGATACCATTGGCATTGATGCTGTGGCCATGTGTGTCAATGACGTGTTGGTCCAGGGGGCGGAACCGCTGTTCTTTTTGGATTATTTAGCTGTGGGTAAATTACAACCAGAAAAAGTGGCTGCCATTGTGCAAGGAGTGGCCCAAGGCTGTGGCCAGGCAGGTTGTGCCTTAATTGGCGGAGAAACGGCTGAAATGCCTGGGTTTTATCAAGAAGATGAATATGATATTGCCGGATTTGTGGTGGGTGTGGTTGACCGGACTCGAATCATTGACGGTTCGGGGATCAAAGAAGGAGATTGTTTGATCGGCTTGCCTTCCAGTGGGCTGCATAGCAATGGTTTTTCTTTGGCCCGGAAGGCTTTGTTGGAAGTAGCAGGCTATCAACCAGCGGATCATTGCCCAGCTTTGGGGCGAACTGTGGGAGAGGAAATGTTGGAACCCACAAGAATTTACGTTCCTTTGATTTTGGATTTGTTGCAAGGGTTTGCCATCCAAGGAATGGCCCATATTACGGGAGGCGGATTAACGGAAAATGTTCCTCGTATGTTACCCTCCGGCTTATCCGTACAGATACACCGGGGCACTTGGCCTATACCAAAGGTATTTTCCCTTATACAGGAAGTTGGCCGGGTGGCAGAGGATGAAATGTTCCGCACCTTTAATATGGGCATTGGTTTTGTTTTGGCTGTACCCCCATCCTTAGTCTCAAAAGTGTTAGGCCGTTTGGAAGAAATGGGGGAAAAGGCTTATCAGATTGGGGAAGTTGTGGCAGGTCATGGAACTGTGGTCTATGTATAAGGGAAAAACCTGGAGGGGAGGTGTATCCAGCATTGTTATTAAAAGTTGGGGTACTGGCTTCAGGCCGGGGGTCTAATTTGCAGTCCATCATGGACGCCTGTGGGCAGCATAAAATCCCAGCCCAAGTTAGTGTGGTGCTTAGTGATCAACCCGAAGCCTATGCTTTAGAAAGGGCCAGGGCAGCAAGAATTCCTGCTTTGGCAATCAATCCCCGGGATTTTGCAGACAAAGATGCTTATGAACAAAAATTGGTGCAATGTTTACAAGAACATGACATTGAATTGGTCTGTCTGGCTGGTTATATGCGTTTGGTGGGACAGGTGTTATTAAAGGCATATCCCCAACGGGTGATGAATATACACCCAGCTTTGTTGCCTGCTTTTCCTGGATTGCACGGACAAAGCCAAGCCTGGGCATATGGGGTAAGGTATAGCGGCTGTACGGTTCATTTTGTGGATGAGGGCATGGATACAGGACCTATTATTTTACAACAAGTGGTTCCTGTACTACAGGATGATACGGAGGATAGTTTGGCTGCTAGAATATTAGAACAAGAGCATCAAATTTATCCCCAAGCAGTGGGCCTGTTTGCCCAAGGAAAATTAACCGTAAAGGGCAGAAAAGTCTACATTGCAACAAGCAGCTGAAACATTACCCAATCATTTGGAATATGGAGGTTACAATGGTAAAACGAGCACTGATTAGCGTGTCAAACAAAGAAGGGGTTGTGGATTTTGCCCGGGGTTTGGTGGAATTGGGGGCAGAAATCATCTCCACCGGAGGTACGGCAAAGGTTTTACAGGATGCCGGAGTTCCGGTCACCTATATCACAGATGTAACAAAATTTCCCGAAATATTGGATGGGAGGGTCAAAACATTACATC
>CATZDY010000182.1 GCA_958417755.1 uncultured Peptococcaceae bacterium | reverse complement strand
CCTTTCTTCTTTTTTCCCCTTGCCTCTCTTTCTCTTTTCCTTTATTATTTCTATTATATATCTTTTTCTTTGGGAGTTTCTGGATGATTTTTGTGGTAGAAAAGCAATATCAGGATATGTCAGTGGAAAGCTTTTTAAAACATGGTTTACATGCTTCCAGAAGCATAATACGTAAAATTAAGCACAAAGGGTATGTATTGGTAAATGGAAATCCAATGACCATGCGTGATCCTTTGCATGCTGGTGATATGGTTACCATTGTGATACACGAAAGGCCTAGTCTTATATACCCACAGCCTATGTCTTTGGATATTTTATATGAAGATGAAGATATATTGGTTTTGAATAAGCCTTCCGGTCGTTTGGTTCATCCTGTTTCTTAGGTATGAATGAATTGGTTTTTCGTCCAATTTATCGATTGGATAGAAATACTTCAGGTGTATTGTTGATTGCTAAAAATATCTTTTCTTGTGATATATTAGTAAAACAATTGCAAAGGAAAATACTGCAAAAGGTGTATTTTTCTTTTGTAGAAGGTTATGTTGCTGATAGAATGATTTTGGATTTGCCCATTGCAAAAAAAGAAAATAGTAAGGTAATCCATGAGGTTTCATCCTTTGGCAAAAAATCCATTACCAACTGTCAAAGGTGTTTTTATTTAGATAATATACATGCCAGCTTTTTATCAATTACTACACAAACGGGTCGGACCCATCAAATTAGGGTGCATATGAGTTATATCGGTCATCCTATGTTGGGTGATTTTTTATATGGTGGTTCAAAAAAATATATTGCAAGACAGGCTTTGCATGCTCGAAGTTTACGATTCTTTCATCCTAGAACTGATAAACAGATGTATTTTTTTGCTAAAATGCCAAGGGATATGATGGAATTATTTCACTTTCATAAAATATGAAATAAATAAAGTTAATGAACGTATAAGCAGGTGTAAAGTCTGTTTTTTTGTGTATTTGGCTATTTTTTTGTGAAATATGAAAAAAAACGAAGCTTAAGTGGAATAATGAAGGTATATGGGACTTGTATATTGGTCAGATAAGGTCAATAATAAGGTTAATGTCAGATAAAATCAAGATACATGACCTCTATATATAGGGGGTGAGAAAAAAGATGTCTAATATTTCTAATATTATTGAACGTTATTTAAAGGAATTGTTAGAAGATGGGGAAGGGCAAATTGAAATACAACGCAATGAATTGGCTGTACAGTTCCGTTGTGTTCCTTCTCAAATTAATTATGTATTAAGCACCCGTTTTTCCATAGAACATGGTTATTTGGTAGAGAGCCGGCGAGGGGGCGGAGGATATGTACGTATTGTAAAATTGGCTTTAGATAATAAATCCTCCTTTGTGAATCACCTTTTACAACTTATTGGTGATGATATTAGTCAGCAGGGGGCAGAGGGAATCATTGGTCGGTTAAGGGAGGAACAATTATTGACACAGCGTGAGTATGAATTGATGAAAGCTGTTGTAAGTAAAAATGTATTGAAGATTGCTTTGCCTGCCCGGGATAATTTAAGAGCAAATGTATTAAAAGCAATGTTAATTGCTTTGTTGAAATAGAGCTATGATAAATAAAATGGGGAAAATTCCTGAAAAAGGAGTATATAATCATGGAATGTGAGCGTTGTAAGCAAAGAACTGCCACAGTGCATATGACCCAAATCATTAACAATCAAAAGAAAACAATGAATTTATGCGAGCATTGTGCCAGGGATATGCAAATGGGGGGTTTTGGATTTATGCCTCAATTTGATTTGCATAAATTAATGGCAGGTCTTTTTCACAATCAAGGGATAAATCCTCCTACAACCCAGGAGGCGCAGCAGGATATACCTGAAGGCATAAAATGTCCCAATTGTAGTTTATCAGAAAGGAAATTTGCCCAACAGGGTTTATTAGGCTGTAGCCATTGTTATGAAGTATTTGGCGATAAGTTAGACCCTCTTTTCCGACGCATTCATGGTAACAATGTGCATACCGGAAAAGTTCCGGAGCGTACCGGAGGACGGGTAAAGATTCTTTATGAAATCAATCGTTTGAAGAGCCATTTAAAAGAAGCCATTCATAAAGAAGAATTTGAAGCAGCTGCTGAATTACGAGATGCAATCAAAGAGTTAGAAACAAAGCTTGCTGGGGAGGAGAGTCAATTTGTCGATTAAAGAAACCATAGAAACAGCTGCCACTAGTTGGACGAAACCTGGTGGTAGTGATGGTGATGTGGTAATTTCTAGTCGTATCCGAATCGCGAGAGATTTGGCGGATATTCCCTTTCCGCACCAATTAACAGATGAAGATGCAGAAAGGGTATTACAAACAGTTGAGCAAGCGATACAAATGGGAGAACCAGAAGTTCCTAATCTTGAAATGACTCGTATGGCTGTATTGACTCCTGTGGAAAGACAGATACTAGTGGAAAAGCATTTGATTAGCCCCAATCTATTGGAAAAGTATAATCAAAAGGCAATCCTGCTGAATGATGAAGAATCCATAAGCATTATGGTAAATGAAGAAGACCATTTGCGTTTACAATGTTTATTGCCTGGTTTACAGTTAGAGAAAGCATGGGATATGTTGGATGCTGTGGATAATATGTTAGAAAAAACGTTGCATTATGCCTTTGACCAACGTTTGGGATATTTAACAGCATGCCCTACCAATGTTGGAACAGGCATCCGTGCTTCTTTAATGCTTCATTTACCTGGTTTGGTATTGGTAAATCAAATTTCCGGTATTTTATCCACCATCACTAAACTTGGTTTTGTGGTTCGGGGGATGTATGGAGAAGGTACAGAAGCCATAGGAAATTTGTTTCAAATTTCCAATCAAATTACTTTAGGCCAAACTGAGGAAGACATTATTACAGGATTGGTTTCAGTGGCCAAGCAAGTAATTTCTAGTGAAAGAGCCGCCCGCCAGGCCTTATATCATGAACGTAGAGAGCATATGGAAGATAGAGCCGGTCGGGCGTGGGGAGTTTTAAAACATGCCAGGATTGTTACATCAGAAGAAGCAATGCGTCTTTTCTCTGATTTACGGTTAGGGGTAGATTTGCAGATTATTCATGCAGTTCCAGTGGAATTCATTACAGAATTAATGATTATGACCAGACCTGCTTTGCTATTGAAAAAAGCGGGAAAAGAATTGTCTTCTTTTGAAAGAGATGTAAAAAGGGCAGAATTAATTCGTTCGAAACTTGCGTAGGATGGGAGGAATGATGTTATGTCTGGTCGTTTTACCGAAAGGGCGCACCAAGTATTGCTATTTGCCCAGGATGAAGCCAGAAAAAGAGGAGTATCGTATGTTGGGACAGAGCATTTACTGTTGGGGTTATTGCGGGAAGGAAAGGGTGTAGCTGCAAATGTATTGTCTTCTTTGGGGATTACGTTACAAAAGGTTACAGCATTGGTAGAGCAATTGGTGGAAAAAGGCCAAGGTGCTAAACAGGAATTTACCCTAACGCCCCGAGGGAAGAGAGTGTTAGAATTGGCTGCCAGGGCAGCAAGAACCATGGGACATAATTATGTGGGAACAGAGCATATTTTATTAGGATTAAGCGAAGAGGGTGAAGGTGTTGCTGCTAGAATTCTAACCAATCTAGGGGCAGATCAAAATCGTTTGCAGCAAACGATGGCCCAATTTATGGGACAAAATGATGCCTCATTTTCTTCCCAAGGATTTGCTTGTCCCCAACAAGGAAGTGGATCAAATACCAATGCTTTGGATCAATTTAGCCGTGATTTAACTGTCATGGCAATGGATGATTTATTAGTTCCCGTGGTTGGTCGTGATAA
>CATZDY010000181.1 GCA_958417755.1 uncultured Peptococcaceae bacterium | reverse complement strand
ATTCACTTTTTTACCTCGCTCCCTCATGGGTAAATACCACTATCACAGTCTTTATCATTAGCTTTAAATCCAACCAAATGGAGCGATGCTTTATGTACTCAAGATCAAAGACTATTTTTTCCTCAGGCTGCAAATCATAGCCTCCATTGATTTGCGCAAGCCCTGTTAGACCGGGTTTTACCATAAGGCGTTGTTTAAACCCTGGGATATAGGTTTCAAATTCTTTATAAAAAACCTCTCGTTCAGGGCGTGGTCCAACAAAACTTATTTGTCCTGCCAGGATGTTCAGCAGTTGGGGTAGTTCATCCAAATGGGTTTTTCGAAGGAATTTACCAACTTTTGTTATACGGGTATCTCCAATAACAGCCCATTGTGGCCCGTTGGCCTCAGCATCAAGACACATTGAGCGAAATTTCAAAAGTTTAAAAGGTTTTCCTTTAAAACCCAATCGTTCTTGAATATAGATGGCTGGTCCCGGGGAATCAAGACGAATGATGATTCCAATCAAAAGCATGGGGAGAAATAAAATAACCAAGCCAATGCTACTGATAAGCAAGTCAAAAGTTCGTTTGGTACATTGATAAATGGGTTTAGGTGAAAGTTGTTTGATTTTCTCCACAGTAATAATCGTTTGTTCATATGAAGCCATTTTTTGTTCACTATGAATAGAAACAGTGATATTTTCTGGGCTTATTGATTCTTTGGCCTTGGCAACATAACTCATATTTAAAAAGCACCTTACCTTTGCATCATTTGTTGTCCAAAAAACTGTTCCTCTAACATCAGACACCAACAATGATAAATTGGCAAATGCAATTCTTGTACTTTATATGTTTCTGTTTCCGGTGTCTTTACTGTTATATCAGCTACATGAGCAAGTTCGCCTCCAGTGGCACCTGTAAGCCCAATGACTGGCATGCCTTTGGTTTTGGCCACTATGGCGGCATAAACAACGTTACCTGCATTACCTGAAGTGGAGATTCCTAAAAATATATCCTCCTTTTCACCATAGCCATATACTTGCTGGGCAAAACATAATAACCCATCCATGTCATTTAGATATGCAGTGTTCAATGAGGGATGGTTGTGCAAGGCCATGGCAGGTAAACAGCTTTGAAGCTTTGTTGATAATTCTTTGCCCTTTACAGGATCAATGGCAAGTAAGGCTTTGGTGAATGTGGCATCAATGGTTCGAGAAAGTTTAAAACCTTTCATCAGTTCTCCAACAATATGTTCTGCATCAGCTGCACTTCCTCCATTGCCAGCAATGAGAAGTTTTCCTTTGTTTGTATAGCACTTTTTCATCAAAAGGTAAGCCCGAATAATGTCATCTTGAACGGATGCCAACAAAGGATATCGGTTAATCAATGACTGAACATGTTGTGGCAGTGTTTGGCTTATGTCCGTCATTTTTGCTTTTCCCCTTTAGCCAATATTTCTTCCACACATTCCAATAAATTGGGAAAAGTTTTAACATTGGTCATATTTTCTTTGCCTATAAAAGCAACCTGGCATCCTGCAGCAAGGCCTGCCTGGATATCCCTAAGGTTGTCACCAACCATCCATGAGCTTGATAAATCAATATGATACTGTTTTGCAGCTTCAAAAAGCATCCCTGGTTTAGGTTTTCTACATTGACAATCCATTTTATAGGCAGGAATTTCTCCTTTATATCCCTTATGAGGATGATGGGGGCAATAATAAATGGCATCAACATATGCCCCTTGTTGTCCAAGTAATGTTGCCATCTTTTGATGAATCTCCTCTAATTGTTCTATGGTAACTTCACCCCTGGCAATGACTGGTTGGTTTGTAACAACAATGGCTAGATAACCACTTTCATTGATTTTTTTAATGGCTGAAGCCACGCCATCAAGCAAAGCAAAGGCGTCAATATTTTTTAAAAAACCTATGTATTGATTAATGGTTCCATCTCTATCCATAAAAATTGCCCGCTGTTTATAAAATAGATTTTTGGCTTTTACTTTCCCTGTTTTGATGTCAAGTTTGACTTGTTTTAAGCGTTCTGGTGTGCCCATGTCTTTTACATATTCAGGAGAATCATAGGCGTAAAGAAGACCCTTGGCAATGAGGGGTTCTAATACGTCTCTATCAAGATCTATTTTTTGTAATGTTTTTAAGGATTGTAATATATAAGGAGATATAATATGCAATCCTGCATTGCTCCGATTGTGATACCAATGTCGAGTATCTTCTTTGTGTAACCATTCTTTTACACAATTATTTTCGTCTGTCACAATGATTCCACTATCATAAGGATGTTGATTGGGATGTGTAAACAATGTGGCTAACCCTTTTTTTTCTTTATGGAACTGATAAAAACGGCTGATTTGAATATCAAAAATAATATCTCCATTGATAAGCAAAAAGTCTTTATGTAAGATATCTTTTAGATAATATAAAGCTCCAGCTGTTCCCAATGGTTCCTTTTCTGTAATATAGGTGATATGAACACCAAAGGGCATTTTGGTTGCTGCTGAAATAAGGCTTCCATCCCCAAAATAATTTTTAATCACATGACCGAGATGCCCAACAACCAACGTAATATCTGTGAATCCTTGTTTTCGTAAGCAATCGATTTGATACTCTAAAATTGGCTTATGAAAAATCGGGATCATGGGTTTGGGAATTTTAGAATTTACTGCCGCAATCCGGGTACCTTTTCCTCCTGCCATTATCACTGCTTTCATATCTGTTTTACCATCTCTTTTGTGATGTCTGTAGTGTAATAAATAATCCGTGCACCTTGGTTTTCAAAGGAAAAAGGAACATACAGTAGATTTTCTAAAGCTTTTTTGACAGCAGCTTGTTTATTGCTCTCAACATAAAATAATAAAAATCCACCTCCCCCGGCGCCTAAAAGTTTTCCTCCTAAAGCACCAGCTTTAATCGCTTTATCATAAAGGTCGTCGATGACATCATTGGAAATTTTATCAGTAATTTTTCTTTTTAATTGCCATGTATCATCTAATAATTGGCCAAATTCAGATAAAGGTATCTGGTTATTGGTCAGAATCTCTTCTGCTTTATCCACAAGGTGAAGTATTTCCAAAAGTTGTGGTATTTTGTCTTCCATTTTTCTTTCTGTGGAAGTTTGTATCTCAGAAGATAATCTTGAAAAACCAGTAAAGAAAAGCATTAGATTATCATCTAATTGTTGTTTCCTTTCCAAAGAGATAATAAGTGGATTTATGGAATAACCTTCAGAAGTAAAATTAATCCTGTTTAACCCTCCGAAGGAAACAGCAATTTGATCTTGTATTCCTCCTGCTTCTTTGCAAAGTTCACGTTCCAAATAAATGGCTTTATCTGCTAATGTATGCTTGTCCACATATTTCTCTTTTAAAGCATAAAAGGCATTTAACATACCAACAGCAAAAGAACTACTGGTACCAATACCTGAACGTGCAGGTAAATCTGCTTCATATGTTAGGCGTAACTGGGATATATTTAAATATTTCATGGCCTCACGTATGGTAGGATGTTTAATTTCCTCAATGGATAATACCCTTTCTATTTGTGAATAGGATAATTCCGTAGAATAATCGAAAAATTTAGGAAGGTGTCTTACTGTAACATAGCAATATTTATCAAAAGTAGTGGATATGACAGCGCCACCGTGTTTTTTATAGAAACTGGGAAAATCGGTTCCTCCCCCAAAAAAAGACATTCTAAAGGGGGTTTGCGTAATAATCATAGCGAAGAGTCTCCTTATGTATAGGATCATGTCAAAATAAGAATGATATAAAAGATTTTGGGCAAAGTATTAATAGATATATATCTAGTTTTTTCATAGAAATAATACTTCTACGAAAAAAGGTTT
>CATZDY010000180.1 GCA_958417755.1 uncultured Peptococcaceae bacterium | reverse complement strand
AGTGGCAAAATTAAAGCAATTGGCAGAGGAAAGGAAACAAAAGAAAGAGGTGCCTTTGCAATGATTTTATATACTCCCATGCAATTGGAGCTGGTATTAGAAGGCCTGGAGAACATGTCGGCTCCCAATACCAGGGAAATCCGGAGGCAAGGAGTTCCCATGGTTGTGGAAGATGTTGGATCTGGAAAAGTGAAAGTAACAAGATTATTATCCACAGATCCCAAGGATTATCTGTTAAATGATATCAGTCCGGGAAATATCATTGATATTGATTGTCATTAGGGTATCCATTGTTTTGCTGATAAATATAGATTTATTCAAACGTTCTTTCTGTGAAAATCGGGAGAACGTTTTGTTTTGCTGATAACCTTGTATGGTTGGTTTTGTGAAAACTATTGCAATAATATTGGGAGTGGATATAATAAAAAAAGATATGCAACAATCCCAGGGTTTAGACAATAGAATACGAAATACGGTAGCAGCAATGCTTGAAAAGGGAAGTTGGTGAAAATCCAACACAACAACCTTTACTGTAATTGAGGACAAAAAAGCAAGAAAACCATTGCTAGGAGCGAGAAGGTGCTTTTGCGGATGATTCATAAGTCAGGAGACCTGCCGTAGCGTAAGGCAAATATTCTTAGGTTTGAAGGATATTTCTTTGTCGTTTTTTTAAATGTTTTTCGGAATTTGTTTTTATCAAGGGGGGTAGAAAAGGATTAAGCTAGACTTGCAATGGTTTGAAATGGAAAAGTAAAAAGGAGGATTTCTGCTGTGAAAAAAGCAAAAAGATGGGGCGCAATTTGTGTGCTGGTTTGCCTGTTACTGCAAATAGGGACAGCTTGGGCAGTCGGTGATACAGGACCCGCAAAAATAGAAGTAGGAAAGACCATCCAAGATACCGCTGCTTATGTGTTGCGCACAGTAAAAGAACCCACTGTGGGGTCTATTGGAGGGGAATGGGCTGTGCTGGCTTTGGCCCGCTCAGGGTATCCTGTGCCCCAAGAGTATTATGAGCAATACTATGTCCAAGTGGAGAAAGCTTTGGAAGAAGCAAAGGGAGAATTACATAAAAATAAATATACAGAATATTCCCGGGTTATTTTGGCTTTAACAGCCATTGGTAAAGATGTGACCAATGTGGCGGGGTATAATCTATTGGAGCGTTTGGCTCATTTTGATAATGTGAAAAAACAAGGGATCAATGGACCTATTTTCGCCTTGCTTGCTTTGGATGCCAAGCAGTACGAAATTCCTTTTATACAGGGTGTTACTACCCAAACCACCAGGGATATGTTGATAGATTATATCCTTAGCAAAGAAATTACAGATGAAAAAGGGGCTTTGGGGGGTTTTGCCTTGGGTGGAAATGTGCCGGATCCGGATATTACGGGCATGGCATTGCAAGCCTTGGCTCCTTATCAAAATCAAGAAAAAGTAGCGCAAGCTATCCAAAGAGCCATTGAAGTGCTCAGCAATTTACAAGAGAATACGGGAGAGTATGGCAGCTGGGGGGCCAAAGGGGCGGAAAGCACAGTACAAGTCATTGTGGGTCTATCCCTGTTAGGCATTGATTGCCAAACAGATCAACGGTTTACCAAAACAGACGAGGCGGGAAAACAACATACCCCTATTTCAGCCATCATGGCATATAAGGCGTCTGGAGGGGGCTTTGAACATATCAAAGGCCAGGGGATCAATGGAATGGTCACAGAACAGGCTTTATACGGCTTGGTGGCTTATGAACGTTTTCAACAGGGAAAAACCTCCTTGTATGATATGACGGATGTCAAAGGGACAGTTCCTGCTGCTCCAACAGCAACAAAGGCAAAAGAGAGTGAAACTGCGAATCCAACAGGACAAACTGCTGATCTTGCATTTACGGATATAGCCAACCATTGGGCTAAGGATAAAATTGAAGCTTTAAAAGGATTGGGGATTACCAATGGCCAAAATACCTTTGCCCCGGATAAAGCCATTACCCGGGCTGAATTTGCCGTGGCCTTGGTCAATGCCTTTGGCCTTGGGAAAAAAGATGGAGCTATGGTATCCTTTACAGATATCCCCGGAAATGCCTGGTATCAAGGTGCTGTATTGGCCGCAGCTTCCCAGGGTATTATCAAGGGCAAAGGCAATGGTTTATTTGAGCCCCAGGCCAATATTACTAGAGAAGAAGCCATGATTATGATTCAAAATATTGCTACAACATTATACTCTATGCAAAATACAACGGACGAAGGGGTTTTGCTCAATGAGTTCGCAGATGCTGGCCAGATTTCCCCATGGGCCAAAGAAGCAGTCGTATTCAATATAAGCCAAGGAATTGTTGTGGGAGAAGAGCAAACAATCAACCCAAGCCGGCCTATTACCCGGGCAGAAGCAATGGTGATGATTGACCGCTTGTTGGACAAACTTTCCTAAGACCAGTCAATTTTCATAGAATTTGTGCATGGAGATAAGGAGTGATTGCCATGAAGAAAAAGGTACGCTTTCTATTGGCTTTGGGTTTGTGCTTTTGTTTCTTTATGTTAACAGCTTGCCAAGGGGAGGAAGGCAACGGGCAACCCAGTGAAGGGGACCAAGGAACAAAACAGGAACAGAAGAAAGATGCGGAAAAACAAGCAAAACAAGGGGAAAGCAAAGAGGAAGCAAATGGAGCCGCTGACCCAGGGGAAAGCCCCAAAGCACCTGAGCAAACAACTGCACTTGGAGAAGAGCCAACCCCTGGCAACAACCTGCCTGTAAATGCTACAGGTGAGGAGCAAGAGGACAGTCATACCAAAACAGCTCTTTTGGAAGAAAAACCTGAACCAGTGAATCCCAAGGAAATCCAAGTGGATAAAACCAATACCCTTACTTGTACCATGTCCATTGATTGTTCCAGCGTATTTGATAATATGGATAAATTGGATCAAAGCAAATTAGAGGTGATTCCAAAGGACGGGGTTATTTATGCGCCCCAAAAGGTTTCCTTTTATGAAGGAGAAACAGCCTTTGACGTATTGTTGCGGGAAACCAGGGCCAATAAAATCCACCTGGAATTTGAATCAACCCCAGCCTATGATTCCCAGTATGTAGAAGGCATTAGCAATTTATATGAATTTGACTGTGGAGAGCTTTCCGGCTGGATGTATCGGGTGAATGATTGGTTTCCTAATTATGGGTTTAGCCGGTATCAGCTAAAAGATGGGGATAAAATTGAATGGATTTATACCTGTGACTTAGGACGGGATGTAGGGGAAAATTGGATCCAGGGAACTGAATAAGTCATTGATACGCAATCAAAGGGAGTGCAATCTTCCACTGGGCAAGGAGGGGATGTGATGAAAAAAGGATGCAGCAAAAGGGTTTTATGTTTAATCAGTTTATGTTTTTTCTGGTTAACAGCTTGTCAAGGAGAGGAAACTACTTTTTCAAAACAGCCCTTGTCATTTGCCCAGGAACAAAGGGAAGATGGGCTGGGGGAAAAGCAAGGGGAAAAGGAACAAGACCCCTTGCAAACCTTTGGGCCTACGGAACCCCTCAAGGAAAAGAAGGGGCGTCAAGCTGCAGAGGAGCAAAGGGCTGAAGGGCAAGAGGAACCAGAACAAGGAGCAGCTGAAGAGGATAAGAAGCCTGTTTTCAATGAGGATGAGGTAGCTACCTATACTTGTACCATGTCCATTGATTGCTCCAGTGTGTTTGAACATATGGGTGAATTGGATCCAAGTAAGCTGGAAGTGATTCCAAAGGATGGGGTGATATATAATCCCCAAGAGGTGTTGTTTCAAGAGGGAGAAACGGTTTTTGATGTATTGTTAAGGGAAACTAGGGCCAATCAAATCCATATGGAATTCTCCAGCTTTCCCATCTGTTATGTCAAGGGCATACAAAATCTATATGAATTTGAT
>CATZDY010000179.1 GCA_958417755.1 uncultured Peptococcaceae bacterium | reverse complement strand
CAACATAAGGAAACATGTGAAAAACAGGTATTTTTTTGTTTTTTTCATGTCTGTCAAACAGGCTAATCCTAAGGATGAGGCTCCGATAACTGCCCCTAAAAATTCATTGCCAATACCGTAAAAACGGGCGCCGTATTGGGGATCATAGCCCAAAGGAGAATACACAATTAGTTTTGCGCCAAGCAATAGGTCGAGAAATAGTATAGCAATGAAACCAAGGCCTAGCAAGGTAAGATAGTGGCAAAAACCCTTTTTCCTTTCAATGGGGTAGCTTATACAGGAAAGCAATATCACAAGGCATATTGTGGCCATACATGACATCCATAAAGAAAGAGGACCTAAAATCCCTAGCAATAACAAGGCCAAAGGGATGGTAAAAACAGATAGGTATCCTTTATGCAAAATTTTTAAGAGCAAAGAAGGCGTTCTTCTATGCATATATTGTAAGACGAATGTGATAAGAGAAAGAAATAAAAGAATCAAAATATAAATGGTTATAATGCTTAGCAAAGGAATCCTTCGCAGGGTATTGGATACTAAGGTTTCTTCCATATGATAAAGGGAGGCTTGGGGTTCTGCAATACAATGGATGCTTTCTCCATACATTGCTGGAGGAGCAGAAATATTGAAAAAGTTTAAAATCGTAGGACCTATATCAATATTTGCCACAAGCCCAGGTCTATGGGTGGTATCAGAGGTTAAAAGGCCTTTGTTTATCCCTGCCCCAGCCAAGATAATAGGGGTAAAGGTATTTTCAGCTTGTTGATTTTTTGCAGAAGGCGTAGGGGAAAGTATCAACAAACGGTCTTTTTGTAAATCTATATGTGGCAATAGCTTTCCAAGGAAGATATCTGCTTGTTGCAAAGCAGTATCCATTTGCTTGCTGGCAGTTTTTTCACTGACCTTATGGGCATAGGCTGCGGCTCTGGAGGTATCACCAAACTCTATGATTGTAACTTGTTGTTCGTCATGGTGTTGGATAAAAGAGTTTAGCAGATTTTGAATGTTTGTTTTTACCCCATAGGCTGCATTGTTATCTAACATAAGGAAGTGGTTAGATATATCCCCTTGATCAACAATTCCCTTTGCATCCATGAGAATGGTTACTGCTTGGCGTCCGTATGTAGGATAGACATGGGGAAAAGAACCAGCATTTTCAGCAGGTAAATCTGCATTGCCCCATACACTTCTTTGTATGCCAGCATTGTGCAATGCTTCTCCCAATGCTCCGATGGCTATGTGATAAGGACGTTCACGATTAAGATGTTTGAGTTGTTCTATATTGGGCTGAATGATATTGTTTTGCGGATCCGGAGGTGGAAAACCATTTCTACGTGTGTATAAATCTGATGCCAAGGTATCACCAGCATTATAGGCTTGGGCAGCCAGGGGAGAGCCTATGACTCGGCTGCTGGCCCCAATGGTCATATAGGTATTGTCAGGAGTGGTTTCTCCGCTGGTACTGGTATTCATGATACCTAATGCGCCATGTTCCATTAAAAAATGAAGATGAACCAATGCAGGATTTTGTAAATCTTTTAAGGATATTTGATCAAGAATCACCACAATAAAACTGCCGGTTTGTTTTGTTGTAGCCATGGCTGGATTGCATGGTAAGCAACAAAAAAGTAAGAAGATGGTTATGATATAAATAAATTTTTTTTCTCTTCTTCTTGGCAACTTTAGATTCACCTACTCCCTGCCATTGGATCATTATAAAAGGTATTACAGAGAAAACCCCGTAAGCGCTAGCAATGCAGTGTTTACGGGGAAATATCCGTATATATGCAGGTCTTTTCTATGATTGAATGAATATGATTTATTTTATTGTTAAAATAATGTCATTGTTTGTAGTATACTACAGCTTATAAAATTACTCAAGAATGCCAGCACAAGTATGTGCTGGCATTCTTTGATAGGTATTTGTATGACAAGATTTATAATCTCTATTATTTTATGGCCATGATAAAGGCTCCCGCTGCAACGGCAGTACCAATTACCCCAGCCACATTCGGTCCCATGGCGTGCATGAGTAAATAATTTTGAGGATTGGCTTCAGTGCCTAAGTTGTGTACCACCCGGGCTGCCATGGGCACTGCTGATACACCAGCTGCCCCAATTAATGGATTGACTTTATTTTTACAGAAAAGATTCATAATCTTGGCAATCATTACACCACCAGCAGTGGCAAAGGCAAAGGCCACTACACCTAAAATAAAGATATAAATGGTTTGGGGATTTAAAAAAGCTTCAGCTGACATGGTGGAGCCTACGGAAATGCCCAATAAAATGGTGACAATGTTCATCAATTCATTACGAGATACATCTGCCAATCTTTCCACCACCCCGGATTCCATAAAGAGATTGCCTAACATGAACATCGCAATCAGCGGAGCGGACATGGGGACTAGGAGGATAATTACCAAGGAAGCCAGCAAGGGGAAGACGATCTTTTCTGTTTTGCTGACAGTACGGGGGCTAATCATCACCATTTCCCGTTCTTTTTTGGTGGTCAAAAGTTTAGCAATAGGGGGAATAATAATTGGAACCAAGGCCATGTAAGAATAGGCTGCCACAGAAACTGCTCCCATTAAATGTGGGGCAAGGTTAGCAGACAAATAAATACTGGTAGGTCCATCCGCTCCCCCAATAATGGCGATGGTTGCTGCTTCGGCAATGGTAAAGCCAAAAAGAAGGGCTGCAAAAAAAGCTCCGTATACCCCAAATTGTGCTGCGGCTCCTAATAACAATGTTTTTGGATTAGCCAACACAGGGCCAAAATCAGTCATAGCGCCCAGTCCTAGAAAAATCAAAGGGGGAATGAGTTCAGTTTCAATTCCATTATGAAAGAATAAATAAAAGAGTCCGCCTTCTTCTGTTAAACCAGTTAAGGGTAAGTTGGCAATAAAAATACCAAAACTAATGGGAACCAAGAGCAGGGGTTCCACCCCTTTTTTGATGGCAAGAAACATCAGAACAAAGGCAATGATCCACATCACGATATTTCCCAAAGAGAGCTGCCATATGCCCAAATTGGCAACACTTTGGCTTAATTGTTCTAACAAAGCAATATCCCTCCAAAGCCCTGTTATCAGGGTAAATTTCTGCATTTCATTTCTTTATTGAATAAATAGGTAAAGAATACAATTATCCTATAAGGTGCAAATTGATTGGAAGCATACGAAGAGAACCTTTAACATGAATGATGCCAAATTACCCTGTGGCATTGGATTTTTTGGTTTGCCTTTTTTGAAGCCAACCAATGATTCGGCCACTGATGGTAATGGCTATTTGCAAGATTGTCAGGGCAAGGAATACGGATATAACTCCGGTGACAGCCACAGTGGCTGCTTGAGTCCAATCCACCATTAGAATCATCCTCCTTTCTTGTACATAGGCAATGAAAATTAAGTTTTGCAAGCCACTATGGTTATGCAGGATGCAAAGGAGTGACCACCATTGGATGGTGCAAAGATAATAATTTTTCATGCCTTATGGTATATTATAATAACAATTTTAATTCCAGTAAAGAATAATAATGAATAATTTCTGTTTTTTTGGAAAACAAATTTTAGCAGTTGAAGATATAAAAGTAATGTTTAAATTCATGTAAAAATCCATTTATTACATTATAAAGCAATTAAAAGAAAAACCTAAGGTGAATCAAAAAAATTTTTCATATAAAAAACTAAGTTGCGCTTTTGAGTAAAGAACAACTTAGTTTTAATCATAGATTTCTTTATAGAAACATATATATAAGGGATTTGCAAATTGTTATTTTTCTTTTGTTACTGTTATATTTTGCCCGTCAGAAGTAAAAACAATGGTACCATTTAAGTCAGTTCGAAAAATTGTTTTCTCTTGCAAACGTTGTAATATTTCTTTGTGGGGATGTCCATAATCATTGTCTTGCCCTGCACAAATTACAGCATACGTTG
>CATZDY010000178.1 GCA_958417755.1 uncultured Peptococcaceae bacterium | reverse complement strand
AAAGGCCAACAAAAAACTAAATAATTGGCCTATCAGTGCAACTGCAGTATTTCGTATGGAATGTTCCATGCGCATTGGGAACCATCTCCACATGTTCTTTTGATTTAAAAACTATTGATTCGGTTGTTTTTCTTATATATTTTTACTGTCAATTCATAAACTTTTATGCTTTTAACCAGACTTCACATTTTTGAAGATTAGCTATTGGTTCAATTTTTTTGTAAAAGCCAAAGTGATAGACTTGACTACTTGTAAATTGTAACCAAAATAATCATTGATCCTGAAGCAAATCTAACATATCGGAAATCCATTATTGACCATGATTACCGTTTTCATAAGTATATCGAATGACCGATATTCCTCTAGATATAAAGGAACATTGTTTTGTTCTCCAAAGGTTAACATTGTTTGCAATTCATAATACAAATAATCACAATTCAATACCATATTTTCTTTTCCTTTAAGTAAATTCAAACGTACATGAATGGTGGCGTTTTCCGAAAGCTGTTCTCCCCTTACCCATGCTGACACTTGATAAAAATACCTTGGCACAAGAGGAGTTTTTGCCCCTTCTAAAGTGGAAATAGCTTCTGATAAAGTATTTGAAGCATAGACTGCGCCACTGCTATCTTTTCCCCCCTCCTTTTGATTCTTAACCCCATTGAGCCGTTCAACCCAAACAATATATTGGTTACCTGCAGCCCGCATATTGTCAATGATATCTTGGGCTAATTGCTTCCATTGCCCTATGGTCGCTTCTGGTTGATTGTAACGAATGATTGGTTCATTCAATAAGCTTATAAGCCTAAAACCACAAGTTCATTATGATACCGTTGGGCTATGGTTAGCCAAAGAGATTGAATCTTCTTTGATTCTCAACTTCAGTCCAAAGGGCCATACCATCTCCCGCAGATTATTGATAACCCCCTTGGGGAAAGTACATGTTCAAGATTACTTTTAAGCGATGTTCTTTGGCATATTGTATACTGGCATCAATCCAATCCCAGCCACTTTGTTTGTGGACATAAAGATTGTTTTTTCATATTGCCAAAGGATAATTCCGGGAATAGCTAAAGCTAAAATAATGAATGAGCTTTTTTTAAAATTCGTGTTTTTTCATTTATCATCATCATTCATCTGCATCGTATCCCATCATTGTATATATTTTTTATATATTTTTTGGAGCAGCATTTTAGGTATGCAAAAAAATACATATGTAAGGAGGGTTTGATATAATAACCCATTGTTTTTACTTACCTGTTTCATGACTTGCCATGCTTCCCAACGGTTTCCTGTTAATAAAAGATGTCTAGCTTTGCTAATGCGGAAGCGCTCCATATATCGCCATAAATTTTTTCGTTTT
Organism: uncultured Peptococcaceae bacterium; assembly: GCA_958417755.1. Classification (GTDB taxonomy): domain Bacteria; phylum Bacillota; class Desulfotomaculia; order Desulfotomaculales; family Desulfocucumaceae; genus CATZDY01. Next base: position 2,620 of record CATZDY010000178.1, on the reverse strand, counting down.
TCAGGAGGAATTTTTTCATCCCTTAATAAATTAGCTTCCCTTTTTTCAAAATACCATTGGGTGTCCATCCAAGTTTCTTTGGTCGCTGAACTTAATTCACGATGATAGACCAATGTTTTTTTTGGAGAACAAGCAACAGGATGATAAGCAGCTATCCGAAGCCACAGATCTGTATCTTCCCCGATTTTAGCTCCTTCTTTAAATAAGCCCACATGGTCCAATATTCTTTTGGGAATACATAGGGCTCCGGTATATAAAATTGAACCTTTAAAGGTTAAACTAAAAGCAAAAAAATCTTCAATGCAGATAGGTTCTTTTGGTTTTTGGGGCAGAATGTCAAATGAATCATAGTACTTCCCCCTGGGGGTAATAATTTCCGCTGCAGCACAATATAAGCCTGCCTGAGGAAACAGGGCAAGCAAATGACGCATGACCTTTAGATTATCTTGGGTCCAGGTGTCATCAGCATCTAAAAAAGTGATAATATCCCCTTTACTATATTGAATACCTAAATTTCTAGCTGCTGAAACTCCCTTATTTTTTTGATGCAAGATTTTTACATTCAATAGATGATGATATTTTGCCAATACATTTTCCACATCATCAGTAGAGCCGTCATTGACAATAATTAACTCATCTTCTAGGCTTAATTGCATGAGGACACTTTTAATACTGTGTTCCACTACATCTGCTTTATTATATACTGGAATGATCACTGAAAACATAGATTCGCCTTTCCCTAAAGGAAATATTTTTTTATTTATATTGTTAGATTTATAAAAAGTAAAAGAACATAAAACGCCAATCTAAAAAGAAATCAATACTAGCGCCATAGAAAATCCAGATTACATGTATAATAACCAATAAACGCATAATATCTATGTGTTGAATATTTTTTCTAAAGCTAGTTACAAAATCTACGATCATCTGAATAATAAATATTAAAAAAACAATAATTGCTCCAATAAACCCAAAAGTTAAAAGTCCCTGTAAATATACATTATGACAGGCAATGGGAAATTTATCTTCAATTATCATTGTAACAATTACATTTCCACCAAATAACTTATGAACTAGATTTTGATTTTGGAAATAATTCCAATAGTCTTGCCAAATCACAGTACGGTCACTGGTTAATTTGTCAAAAAGGCCTGTATCCAAATAACGTATTTGTTCATGTACACGAATAATCAAATTGTTAACAACATCAAAGGAGGAATTAGGCTGTATATGTTCAACTTGCATCAAGCCAAGGGGAAGTATGATGAGCAATACAAGAATGATAATCAATGCTTTTTTACGGTAGCATAGGATGAGATAAATCAGCAAGCATAGGATATTACAAAGCACAGCTGTCATACTATTGGTTGCCAAAAGAAAGTAATATAATACCAACAGCAAAGGGATACGAACATACCACCGGTGAAACGGACGCAAAATCAGTACTGCAAAAATACAAATATCAAAAAAGAATCCTGCATAATTGGGATCTCCAAAGGTTGCAAAATAGCGTGTTACAGTTTCGGAACGTATATAGGCTCTCCCCACTTCAAGTTCATTCACTGCTCCAGACGTAAAGGCATATATTCCAGCTGCCACTGCGATAAACACCATCATGCCAAACAGCTTGTAAAAAAGATCCTTGCGTTCTCGCAATCGCTGGACCAATAAAAAGCCTAGCAAAACATCTGCTACCAAATTAAAGCCAAAGCGAATATTGAATTGACCTACAGCAAAAAGAGAAAACAGGATAAACACAAGCAAAGCAGGAAAATATTGCGGTCTAAAACGAATTTGCCCTATTTGTATAATGATTTTGGCTAATAATAAATAGGAATAAAGGCGATATAAAGGCGTTCCGCTTGTTATGTATAATTGATCCAAAAAGAATATAAATACAGCCATTAGGACATAAAACTCATCATGAAACCAGAGGGAAATCATGATGAGACATAAACAAATGGTAAATAATTTACTGTATTCTGGTAAAATCCCTACTGCAAAGCAGAAGAGACATGCCAATATCAGCATTATATTAGGATATGTTAGATAGGATCGTAGATTGTTTTGTAATGCTGGTATGGTTTGGGTGAAATCTTTCCATTTTTCTACTTTCATCATAAAAATATCCTTTCAAGTTTACATAAAAGTAAAAAGGATTTAATTCATTATAATTTATTTTATAAAAACTGTATATCCTTTTAGATGCTTCCTGACAAAGAACCATTCAATATTTACAGTCTTGTTTATGAAGAATTTAATCATAGAACAACTGCTAAGAAACTTAATGTATTTTCATTTTGAATATCATTTATTTGTAGATATATCAAAATAATCTTATACCTCATCTAAGTGTTTATATAGAAAGCGTTTTTAAATTTCTTTATCCAGTGCTATTGCTTTCCAGATTTAAAATCCTCCTTTATGCGTAGATATGTTTATCAATTTACTATTTTTTTATTATAAAATAATTGTGCAAGATTAAACATCCTATATTTGTAGTATTTTAAGCTGGACTTGGGAAAAATTTTGACCTGTATTGGTTTCCATGGCAGGAGCTTGACCCGGAAAATGGAATAAAAAAGCTACTCAGAAACATTCTTCTGAATAGCTTTTTTTG
>CATZDY010000177.1 GCA_958417755.1 uncultured Peptococcaceae bacterium | reverse complement strand
ATACAATTTTGGAACAATTGGCCGGTTGCTCCGTATCATCTTTGGGACGGGAAAGAGCCCAAGGGCTTTTGCCGATTACGGATTTAGAAACCATTAAACATTGGCAAGCAGAGACCACCCAAGGAAGAGATTTATTGCGTTTAGAACCCCTGGCAGAGGTAGGAGGCTGGCAGGATATTCGCCAGCAGGTCATGCAAGCTGGCCATGGCTTGGTATTGGAACCAGGAGATTTATTGTCTGTGGCCAGAACCCTTACTGCATCGCGCCGGGTTAGAAAATTTTTATTGGATAGACAAGAGCAGTATCCTTTGCTGTATGACATTGGCATTGTATTGGGCCAGTTTGATGATATAGAACAAAAAATTTATGATGCCATAGGACCCAATGGCGAGGTATCGGACCAGGCCTCTCCTGAACTGGCTAGAATCAATCGCTCTTTAGCAAATCTACAAGCTCAAATCAAGAGTAAATTAGATCAGTTTATTCGTTCCCAGACATACCAGAAATATTTACAAGATCCCATTGTTACCTTGCGTGATAATCGTTATGTGATACCAGTGAAGCAGGAATATCGGGCCCAAATCCCTGGCATTGTGCATGACCAATCAGCCAGTGGTGCTACTTTATTCATAGAACCCATGGCAGTGGTAGAGGCTAACAATGAAATCCGACGATTAGAAATTGCTCAGAAACAAGAAATTGCCAGGATATTGGCAATGTTATCCAGTTGTTTATCTTTACGGCAAGAAGAGCTCATGATTACTTTGGATGCTTTGGGACATTTGGATTTTGTGATGGCCAAAGCCAGGTATAGCTTGCGATTAAATGCTTGTGAACCAGATGTATTGCCTTTAACACAATTGGAATTAAAAAAAGCCAGGCACCCTTTATTAACCGGAGATGTGGTGCCCATTGATGTACAGTTGGGCCAAGATTTTCATACCATTATCATTACTGGTCCCAATACAGGGGGCAAAACCGTGACCTTAAAAACCATTGGTTTATTGGTTTTAATGGCCCAATCAGGCTTACATATTCCTGTGAATGAAGGTTCTCAGGTGGGGGTTTTTCAAAATGTATTTGCAGATATAGGGGATGAACAAAGTATAGAACAATCTTTAAGTACCTTTTCTTCTCATATGAAGAATATTGTGGAGATTATTGAACAAAAAGGTCCTGATTGTTTGATATTATTGGATGAATTAGGGGCAGGAACAGATCCAGCGGAGGGTTCTGCTTTAGCCCAAGCCATTTTACAGGAATTGCATGATGCTGGGGCCAGCATTGTGGCTACCACCCATTATGGTGATTTGAAACAATTTGCTTATGATACAAGGGGAGTAGAAAATGCCAGTGTGGAATTTGATTCTGTGAGTTTAAAACCTACTTATCGTTTACTCATTGGTACCCCAGGTCGAAGCAATGCATTTGAAATTTCTCTACGTTTGGGTCTTTACCCTGGTGTTGTGGATAGGGCCAGGGAGTATATGGGGGAAGAGCAAATAAAGGTTTCGGATTTGGTGGATGCCTTAGAAAAACAAAAACAACAATCCGAGCAAGCCAGAGAAGAAGCGGAACATTTGCGCCAAGAAGCGGAAACCCTTCGCAATCGTTACCGAGATTTGGAGCAAAATCTGCGTGAACGCCGGGCCATGGTGTTAGAAAAAGCTCGGGAAGAGGCCAGAGCCTTGGTAAAAGAAGCCAAGGCTGAATCTGAAGACATGATTCGCCATTTGCGGGAGAAGTTGTCCCAGGATACGGCCAGGGAAAGAGAAATGGGTATTCAAGAAGCCCGGCAACGGCTTAAAGGAATGCAGAATAAAGTATATACCCGGGCCAGTAAGAAACAGGTTCCGTCTAAAGCAGCAGATATAGCTTTGCTTATGCCTGGGAAGGAAGTGTTTTTACCGCAGTACAATCAAAAGGGATTTATTTTATCTCCTCCCGCAGGGGATCAAGTACAAGTGCAAGTGGGTATTATGAAAATTAATGTTTCTGTATCCTCTGTATGTTTGGTGCATGAAAAAGAGGAAACCAAGGGAAAAACCAGGATTGGGGATTTGATGTCCGGAAAAGCCAAAGATATTTCTACCAAATTAGATATGCGGGGAAAAACCTTTGATGAGGCTTGGCTGGAAATTGAAAAGTATTTGGATGATGCCTTATTGGCTGGGTTGCCTAAGGTTTATTTGGTGCATGGCAAGGGAACTGGTGCTCTTCGGGCCTCTGTGCAACAGGCCTTAAAAGGACATCCCCGGGTAAAGTCCTTTCGCTTAGGAGAAGTGGGGGAAGGCGGAAGTGGGGTAACAGTGGTTGATTTAAAATAAAAAAGCCATTGATTCCTTTTTGCACTGGATGGATTTTAGCGCTATGCTTTATTGCTTTTTTACAGGTAACATAGGTGAGAGAACTTTTTACTCATAATGCATTATTTTTAAAGATAATACAATCAGATGTATCTTATGCATTCCTGATTCAATACATTGGTTTATCCACAATGTATTGAATCTTTTTTTATGGAATTTAAAGTTATTTATTGTATTAGCAGCACCAACCAAGGGATACTATAAATTTATTCTTCTCTTTTATTGGGAGGGAAAGGCGTGATTTTATATGGCTGCATTGATTGATTAAGGCACAGCCATGAATGGGGATTTTGTAGTGATTGACAGATAAATACAAGGTTGCAATGTCCCAGGATAATCCTGCCATTGACAAAGGCCATTTCAAAGAGATAAGTGCATTTAGGTTATGGAAAAGGCCATAAAACTTGTACTTGTTGTAAGGAACTCTGTTCTCTTTCTTGGGAGTCTTCTTTAACCAAAGTATATATTTTTTCATCCAAAAGCAATTCTTGCCACACAAGGGCTGCTGTGGTGATAAAATCTTTTCTTAAGGCAATTTTTTGCTCTATCAAAGGACAACAATAAGGCAAAGACAAGGTTTCATAAATCAGGATAAGCTGGTCATTTTGCAATAGATGCGGAGCCACTGGAAAGAGGCGACAACTTAAAGGGCGTGATTGTCTGGGACAAGGAGGGGTGCATTGCACAAAGTAAACAGGATCATGCCAGTTTTTAGGGAATTCGTATTGTTTTGGATCATGTTTTTCATAGCTTAACCAGGGCTCTTGCCCATTGTACATGACTTCCTCCCCAGGGAATAGATACATGCCTAAATCAGCATTTTTTTGCGGTTTACAGCAAATGCTACCACAAAGTAAACCGCAATCTTGGTGGAGGGGCGTTATTTTTTCTGTTAAAGCAAAGAGATAAGCAAAATCTGGTTTATGCAACAAAGGATGGATTTCCTTTCTTTTCATGTAAGATACCTATGATTGAGGTTGGTATTCCTGTAATGTTTGTTTGACTTGATTGGTGACGGTCTGAAAAAATACATCAAGATCATCTGTAACCCGTTGAGATGCTTCTTCAATGAGGGTTGCTACTTGCACCAAATGGATATTGACTTGATGTCTACGATGCATTTGAATACTATAGGTTTGGGCAAGGGATAATGGGGTGCATGGTCTTACATCAATAAAGTGAGAAAACCCCCGGATACATTGCCGAATCCTTTGGGGATTACATTGATAAAAAGCACTGGCATATTGACAAATTTCAGAAATAAGGGCAGAGTTGCCAAAGGCTTGGTGTATGAGGGCCCCATAGGGCGCTTGTTGGCTAATGCGCAATTCGATGCCCATTTCCACAATATTATGAGCTTTCCACCATCCCATGCTTTCAGGAATATTGCATGCTTTTACTGTGGAAGCAATGATGGGACGTGCCTTTTCAAAGCAATAGCCTTTTGAAAAAGGAGGATATTGTTCATCTCCAAAATAGTCCAGTCCAGTGGGTTCATTACCGTGGGTCGCATTTCCATAGGAGAAATCTTGAAAGAACTGACCTGCATGGGGATAGGCTAACATTTCTAATCCTTTGCCATGGGAAATATCCCGGGGAACACCAGCTCCAATGACCA
>CATZDY010000176.1 GCA_958417755.1 uncultured Peptococcaceae bacterium | reverse complement strand
GCAAGACACATCGGGATCCCCAACTTGACGAGCAATGGGGAACAAATGGCTGCTGATTTCTCAAACGGCAGTGCTGATAATCAGAATTTGATCGTACAATACGAACTGGGGTATAGCGGCCTGACCCCTGAGGCGTTAGCCCAAGGGCTTTCAGATTGAACAGACTTGGATTTTATCATCATAGGGAGCAAGGAGGCAAAGGATGGCTTGAGCATAGATTGGGCTGAAAAATCCTCGCCCCCTATAGATAACGGGAAAGGTGCAAAGTGTGTCAGGGCGTTATTGGTGTTGTTGAAGAATACCGGGATAATTGGGGAGGAAAGAAAATGCCCGTTTGGTTGGCAGCCCTTTGTCTTTTGTTTTGTATTGTTGGGGCAATATGGGCCTTCAGGGCTTCTTGGCAGCAGCAAAAGAAATCCCGGAAAATTTGGGGTGTGATATGTTGCTTGTTGGGCTTGGTACTATTGGGATATTTAGTAGCAGGGGGCTTCTTATTCTTGGGCCTTGATTAGGATGCCTTGCCCCAAGATTTGCCGAGAATCCCCCTTCTTTTCCCTGTATCATAGTGATGGACGTATTTTTGCCCTTGGCATACCCAAGGGCAATCAGGAATTGATGAACTTTTGGGGGAGGCAAAGGGCCTGATTTACCCCCTTACCCAGCCGGATTGTAGCTATAGGCGCTATTTACCAAGATATACCAATAGCAAGTGAATGAATGAAAACGTGGTGAATACAATTGAAATTGTGGCTCAAAGCATTGTTTTTTAGTGTGATGTTGATGATGATAATGGTTGTCAATGTATCCTGGTCTTCAGGGGCTGTGGTAAAGGATTGGAAAACCGCCACAGGTTGTTACGCCCCCCTGAACCAGGGCAGTCAGTTGCCCCAATTGACTTTACAGTATGTGGGACAGGATACAGTGGTTTTTGCCTTTTTGCCCTCCAGCGGGGCTCCCCTTGCTGGCGTTATCCCGGTGGGCCAGGACAATGTGGGTGTTTACCAGAATGAGGAGAACGGGGATCAGTTGGCATTTGCTCTGGAAGGGGATAGGATAGTGGTTTCAGAAGTCAATACCTGGCCAATGGCAGTGGCCGGCACATATGTTTTTCAGGATGCCAAGGTGGAGGCAAATGCACAAACCGCCATGGCGCTTTTGGCTTATTTATCCCCTGAGATTACCGGGTTGCCCCCCCTAAAGGAAGCCTACCGCTTGGAGTATGGGGAAGAGGAAATTGATACCTGGTTTCACGAACTAAAGGCCAGAGAGGCTGACAGTGATACGGTGCTGGCGCGGTTTTATCTGGCCAAGGATTACAGCGCTATCTACCGGATGGATACAAACTTACCTACCCTGATATTCGGTTCTGCCCAATCCATGTTGGGCCAAGAGGGAGAGGTATCTGTTGAAGAGCAGAATTTTGCTATTGAGGAAGAAAATAAGCAGGGAATTGTGGGGATGGATGCCCCCATTTTGCATGATACCCGTTTGGTGGTCCTGACCTGCCGGCCAAAGTCCCCGCTAATCGGAGAAACAGCCCGGGTGGTGGTGAAAACCCCGGGAAATCTTCCCTATCAAGTGACTGTGACCTCCAGCAACCCGGATGTGGTTGCTGTGGACGAAGAAGGGCAATTGCAGGTGAAAAAGCCGGGGCAAACTGTGATTTCCGGCAAAGTCACCATTTATGACGGCCAAAAGGATGTTTCCTTTGAACTGACCGTGTCCCCACCTACCATTGAGTTTTTGGTGGGCCAATCCTTAACTGTGGGGGACACCCTGGAGCTTGTGGCCAGGGTAACGGGCGTCAAAAATCCTCCGGCCCTGCAGTATGAAGTTCAGGATCCTTCCATTGTGGCCATGCAGGGTGATACCATGACAGCGAAAAAACCAGGTCAGACAGAGATTCGTGTCACAGCTGGCGGAGACTATCCTTTGTCCGAAACCTATCCCGTGGTGGTGGAAGAAGCTGCAGTGGAAGCCGCAGGTACACCCTCCAAAGGACTTTCCCCTGCTGCTGGCATTGGTATCAGCATTCTGATCATTGGGCTTATCCTCTTGGTGGTGGGATGGAAAAAGAAATGGTCAAAAAATGGTGATGCATAAGAAAAACCTTTTGCCATAAAAAGCCCCGCCCCTGTCCGTATGAAAGGGCAGGGCTTTTTTATGCGTCCTATTTGTATTGTGTGAGGCCTTTTTATTGCTTGTTTAGGGTTAGCTTGGTACAATGAAAAATAACCCTGGAAAAAAGAAGGGATTTTGGATAAAAAAATAAGATTGCAGAAATAAACCATGAAAACTATACACCTCATATGCTAAAAATTTATTGGCAAAGGAAGAACAAAATGATTACCAATGATGCCAACAAGGTAATGGACGAGTACAATATGTTTTTGAGCGTGCTGCCTGTTAGTAAGCAATTATTGGACGAACATTTTACAGTGATTTGGGCCAGTGATTCCTTTTATGAATTAAGCGGTTACTCCAAAGAAGAATACGAAGCCTTATTTCATCATCATGTGGATGAACATTATCATGATGATCCTGTATCCATCACCAAGATGAGCAAGAGCATCATGGAGGCGTATGAGCATAAAGAATCCAGATGCGAATTCGAATGCAGGATGCCAATCAAGGGAGGTGGATTCGCCTGGATCCAGGTGACCGGAAGATTTACGGATGAAATATACAATGGTGTGCCGGTGATGTACACTGTATATACGGATATCACCCGGGTAAAGGAGTTGCAATGTAAACTGGAAGGGCGTTCCCAACGACTGCACAAGGCTTTGGAAAGGGCTAAACAGGCAAATAGGGCAAAATCGGATTTTCTTTCCCACATGAGCCACGATATTCGTACGCCAATGAATGCAATCATAGGTATGACGGATATTGCCATGGCCCATATGGACAATCCTGATAAAATACAGGATTGTTTGAAAAAAATTTCTCTTTCCAGCCATCATTTGCTGGGACTCATCAATGATGTATTGGATATGTCTAAAATTGAAAGCAACAAAATGATTTTGCACAATAGTTCCATGTTTTTGCCAGAGGTTTTAGAAAATGTGGTTTCCATCATACAGCCTGATATTAAGGCCAAGAAACAACACTTTTCAGTTCGTTTGCATCAAGTGAAGCATGAACAATTCTATTGCGATGCCCTGCGTTTGCGGCAAGTGTTTATTAATATTCTCTCAAATGCTGCAAAGTTTACCCCTGAGGGTGGTCGAATTACCTTGGATGTGGAAGAAAATAATGGGGATAATCCGGAATTTGCTTCCTTTACCTTTACGTTTTCTGATACAGGCATTGGCATAAAACCAGAATTCATGGACTTTCTATTTGAAGCCTTTACCCGGGATCAGGATAGCAGGGTGGACAAGATGGAAGGAAGCGGGCTAGGCATGGCCATTACCAAAAGAATTGTAGACATGATGGGCGGAACCATTGAGGTGCATAGTCAGCCAGGTTTAGGTAGCTCTTTTCAGGTTTCCTTGCTTTTACAAATCAAGGAAACCCCACAAGATGAGGTTTTATTTCCTGATTTGAAAGTGCTTGTGGTGGATGATGATATTATGATGTGTGCGTATACTTTGCAAATGCTGCGGGACAGAGGCTTGCAAGCAGAATGGGTAAATCACAACCCTGCTGCTGTGGAGAAAATCATAGAGACCCAGCAACAGGGAGAAAATTATGATGCTGTGCTTTTGAACTGGAAGAAGCCGAACCTGGTTAGCATGCAGATGTTGCGCCTGATTCGTGCCCGGGTGGGAGAGGCGTTGCCCATTCTAATCGTTTCAGCCTATGATTGGACGGATATTGAACAAGAGACCAGGGCCATGGGGGTCAAAGGCTTTTTGCCCAAACCTGTTTTTTTCTCTACCCTCTGCCAGGGGTTACAACAATATGTGTTGGAACAACAAACAGGCAAGTGTACCCCCCTGTGTTCCAGGCTTTACAATTTTACAGGCAAAAGAATACTACTGGT
>CATZDY010000175.1 GCA_958417755.1 uncultured Peptococcaceae bacterium | reverse complement strand
ACCGGGTTACACGGATTCAGCCGGTCGATATGTTTCCACATACAAACCATGTGGAGACAGTTGTACTGCTTTCCCACAAAAAACCTGACAGCACAATCAGCGTAAAAGTGGAGTTTGGCGAGGGAGAGGGCAAAGTACCACTTGATAATATCGCTAAAAGAGCCGAAGCGTATAAGCCGAAAGAGCGAGTTACCTACAAAATGATTAAGGAATACATAGAAGCGAAATATGGCTTCAAGGTGCATACTGCTTATATAGCAGAGGTAAAAAGAAGTTTAGGCTTGCCAATGTATGATGCCCCTAATGCGGTAGCAGAATTGAAACAGCCGAGAAAACATGCGACAGCGGAGAAGGTGGAAGCGATAAAAGATGCTCTGAAGCATTTTGGGATAGTTTAATTTGTATAGAAGATGTATATTGAAAGAGATATGTTAAGTTTAGGGAAAGAGATAGTTATAAATAAAACAGGAGGTTATCTTAAATGGCATTAACTGAGAAAGAAAAGACTTGGTTCGAAAATCAGATTCAAAAGTATGATGAGAAAGGGGAGATAATTGAATTAGACAATTCTTCTAATTTAATAAAGTATACATCTTCAATGCGATCGGATGAAAGTTTAATTAAAGCTCAAAATCCAGAAGAATATGTGCATGCGTTGTTTTTATGTTTATTATGTAGTCCACAATATAGATATAAGGTTGAAAAGATGTATCATGAACAACATTTTAAGCGAGGAAGTTCTGGCGCAAAAGATGACGAAACCGATTATCTTTTATATGATGAAGAAGATTTACCGTATGCACTGATAGAGCTTAAACCATATGATCTATATAAAAATGCAAAGGTTGAAGAAAGAGCCATTAGGTATCAGCTGTTTGCTACAGCACCTTTAGCTAAAAATCCGCCTTTATTAGTATACGCTACAATTGTCCCATCAGGTAATGTTGCAACCCTAGTTGCAAAGTGTATTGATTTTACGCAATATAAATCATATGAAAGTTGGGTTGATGCAGGGTGTCCTTATGCGACAGAATTTCCAGTAGATTATCAAGACCTTAGTTATGAACCATATATAAATGGAGGGAGGAAAGATTTAAGAGTTGATTGTAAGCAGGCTGATTTTAAAGCTGTTGCAGCTGGATTTCATAGTGAGTTTTTTGGTGAGCATCCTGACAATTCGTTATATGTAAATTTAGTTAAGTGTTTATTAGCTAAAATATATGATGAAAGAACAAGAAGAAAAGGTGAAAAGTATTTATTTCAGGTTGATCACCGAATGGGAAAGTCAGAAAATGCGGATAGAGTTTTTGAAAAAGTAAATTCATTATATAGAGATGCGTATGTTCGATATATTGATACGGATGCACTTGAACCTGATGAAATAGATCCAAAAGATTTTTCAAAGGAAAAAGTTAAAGAAGTAGTTACTGCTTTACAAGGAATGTCTATAACGAAAGGTGCTGCTTTGAACGGCGATGTTATAGGAGCCTTTTTTGAAGAAATATTACGAATAGGATTTAAGCAGGATAAAGGAATGTATTTTACACATTGCAATCTTGTACGTTTTATGATTGAAGTGATTGATCTTGATGGATTAACAACAAAAACGTGGAATGCGTCAACACATCCAGAAAACAGACTTCCTTATGTTATTGACCCAGCGTGTGGTTCTGGTACTTTTCTGCTAAATGCTATGTCAATTATAACAAATGCAATAAAAAGTCGTAAAAAGGAATTGGTTTGTGATTTTGAATCGATGCAATTTTATAATGCTAGAATGTCAGATGATGTTCCTAACTATTGGGCCGAGAATTTTATATATGGATTTGACCCTAAATTTATAATGGCAATTACTGCGAAAGTAAATATGGTTTTACATGGTGACGGATCAGCACATATTTTTAAATATGATGCATTTTCAGACTTTTCTAAATATAAAGATACGAAACTTCGTCCTGTTGGTGATAATTTAAGAAGTGTTAGTAGAGAACATTATAATAAAGATATGTGCGAAACCTTTGATGTTGTGCTTTCCAATCCACCTTTTGGGGTGACCCTATCAAGTGAAACAGTGAGACAGTTAGGAAAGACTTTTGCTTTATCGGAATCTACATCAAGCGAATCTTTATTTATTGAAAGATGTTTTCAATTGCTTAAGCCCAATGGCAGATTAGGATTAGTTTTACCAGAATCAGTATTTAATACTGTTGATAATATGCAAGTCAGGTTGTTTTTATATAGAATGTTTAAAATCAAGGCAATTGTATCTCTACCTCGAAACGTATTTATTGATACGCCAACTTTAACTAGTCTTTTATTTGCACAGAAAAAAACTGCCCCGGAAATAGAAAAATGGGATAGTGAATGGCAGAAAAATATCGATTATGCAAATAGGGCTATTAAAGCTGGAAAAGTTTGTGTATCAGCTATGAAGAAAAGTAGTTATACATCGGCGAAAGAGGTTGAAAAAGCAGTAGTGAATGCTATTAATGAAATATTGCATGAAGATGAGTGGGTAATAAAAAAAGGTAAGAATTCAGAGGTTATTCCTGTACGTATGAGAAAGGATATGGCTACAGTTGATGATGCGTTCCTTTATTATAATGATTTACTAAAATCCGCATCAATTGATAAGTTTATTTTAAGATATGCCTTTGATAAAACTAGTCAAGTATATGATCAACAGTTTGATTCATTTGTTGTAGATGAAGTCGGATATAAATTAAGTAAAAGGAAAGAAAAGAGTATGCCTAACCAACTTTGTACTTTTGTTGGAAATAATACAAAGAAAAAAATTTACAATTTGCATTTATGTGATGAACCGTATTCAGTTAGTTATGACGTTGGAAAACCAACTACAGTTTTGGATATTGTAAAAAAGGAGGTTAAATGGGACTAATGGCTAAAAGCAAAAATTATCCAAGTCATACGAAGACAAAATTATCCGAGATTAGAAAGACACATTCATTAAGATGTGATGCAAAGCAATTTGAAAAAAATTTTTCAGAATTAAAAAAAATGATTGATACGGAAGATACATTTTACCTAGGAGAATTAATACCTCAACCATTAGTTAAAGGAGGACAGCCATCATATATCGACGGAACAGATGGAATTCCGGTTATAAATACTTTGTCAATACAGCATTTACAAATAAATATAGAAGATTGTCGCTATATTTCGGAAGAAGATTTTGAGTGTATTCTTGAAAACAGAAAACTGAAAAAAGGTGATGTCTTATTGACAATGGATGGAGGTACATCTATTGGAAAAAGTGCTGTATTTGATTTAGATGACAATTTTACAGTTGATAGTCATGTAGCTATTCTACGTCCGGTTGGAATATCCCCAAAAGCAATGGCCTATTTATTAGCCTCACCAATGGGACAATTACAGTTTAACCGGGCAGAGTCTGGAGCAAGTGGACAAACTGCTGTAACAGAGGAGGATTTGAGGAGATTTCAATTTCCAAGAGCATTGTTAAAAAATATAGAAGACTTAGCAGAAGATTTAGACAAGAAGCGTAAAAAGATAAATGAAAAAAAGAAAGCATTGGAAAAAGAAGAATTTGAGGCGTGGAATATTTTTTCAAGTGCATGTTTACAACAAAATTGATTATGGTCTTTGATACAATAAATTATGTATTATATCAATCCTTATAATTATAAATGGCTATTGCATGAATCTTTTGTGGGAAAAGGGATGCACGAGCGGTATTAGTACTGTATAAATAGTGCTGACATTTCTATAGTTTTGTGGGGATATGATTTGACTTGGTATTTATGTGGAGACAGTGGCATTGCTTCAAAAGCAGTACCATTAAAAATTCACTTGTAAAACTAAAGAGGAGAAAACAGTACACGCACTGTTTTCTCCTCTTTAATTTCTTGAAAAGCTTGACTGAACCTGCCATTTGTTTATCAAAATTCTGCCCTGTGAAAAACGCGGCGGTAGTGTCAAGGATTTTTCGCAAAAAGGTTTGCAGGCCCTGGCGTGAATGAAG
>CATZDY010000174.1 GCA_958417755.1 uncultured Peptococcaceae bacterium | reverse complement strand
GGTGATTTACAGCATCCGACCGGGCATGGTAGAATGAAAAAAGTAGAATGCACTAAAGAAGAAAGGTGAGAACTTGGACATTGCCATTGTGGACGATTTATCAAGTGACGCTTCTGAGCTGGAAAAAACCGTGGCAGGGTGGCTAAGTATTAACCTGCTGGAAGGGCATATTTACAAATATTCGGACAGTAGCCCCTTTATGCAGGACTTCAGGCCAGGGCGTTTTGCCATTGTCTTTTTGGATATTCTTTTGGGTGAGGGCAAGGAAAATGGGATTGCAATTGCCCAACAGCTCCGGGAGGCGGATGAAGATCAACCCCTTGTGTTCACCACCACGGCAAGGGATTTTGCGCTGGAAAGCTATTCCGTGCAAGCACTGGATTATTTTGTAAAACCCTATGCCCCGGAAAAGGTGGCTGCTGTGTTAAAGCGGGTACTGAAAAGACAAATCCCGCCCACTTCCCTTGAAATCAAGGATGGCCGGGCAACAAGACGGATCCCCCTAGACGCCATTATATACGCAGCTACGGTAAACCGAGCTGTGGAAATCCATACAAAACAAGGGATATTCAAAACCTACATGACGCTGGAAAAAGTAGCGGCACAGCTTCACGACAAAAGCCGGTTTCGCTGTTGCTGCCGGGGCATGCTTGTTAATCTTGATTACGTGCAGGCCATGGAGGCACAGGACTTTCTTCTATATGGCGGCGAACGGCTCCCCATCAGTCGCTCCAAACGGGTGGAAATGAGGGAAGCCTATACCTCCCGGCTGTTTGCGCGGACGCGGGAAGAGAGTTTTTGATATGGCCGTTCCCTGGGAACTCATGCTTTCCACGCACTTGATGTTTTTCCCCTATCGTATTCTATCCTATTACCCCTTTTGGAACCGGCTCCGCTTTTCGCGAAAAACCACCCTTGCCCTGATGATTGGCAGTGAAATAGGGGTGCGCCTGTTCCTTGGGTTTGTCGCCCTTTATGGCGGGAACACCCGGATAGCGGAATTTATCGTTATCCCAGTGTGCGCAGTGATTTATTTTTCTTGTGTCCGCTTAGCGCTTTCCCAACTGGTATTTTTCTACTTGTTCGTCACTGACCATTTGCTGATTATCCGGGGGCTAACCGCTTTCCTGCTGGCCCATCTGTTACCAGGTACGGAGCTGTTTACATGGCAAGGAGGCCTTTTGCATACCGCTGTTTTTCTGGTTACGCTCCCCCTGATTCTGCTGTTCTGGCGCAGCACGGTAAACCGGATGCTGGAAGCCCGGTCGCCAAACCTCTGGCGTACCATTTGGATTATCCCCCTATTTACCACTGTTATCATTCAGCTATACACCTATGATATCAGCCCCAGCGCAGCAGGTAGCTTTCAGTTTCTCTTTTCCCGGGTAGGCCTGTTCGTCTGTATGGTGGTGATTTACTATGTGCTGCTTCGCTCTCTGGACACCTTGCGCGCCCAGGCCACTTTGGAAGAACAGGCGCGGGCCTCTACCCAGCTGCTGATGCTCCAACGCAACCAATACGAACTGCTAAGACAATGGATTGAAGAAACCCGGGCAGCCCGCCACGATCTACGCCAGCATTTGAAGCTAATCCAGTCCTATCTGGAAAGCGGGGACAAAGAAGTCCTTGCCGACTATGTAGCTGCCTATAGGCAAACACTTCCCAAAGATACGACGGAAATCTACTGCCTCAATCCAGCGGTTAATACCATTGTGACGTACTATGGGGAGATGGCAAGAGAACGGGGCATTTCCTTTGATACTATGCTTGATTTGCCTCCCCAGCTCTTTGTGCTGGAACCGGATTTTTGTGTGGTTACAGGAAACCTGCTGGAAAACGCGCTGGAAGCTTTACAAGAAGGCGAGCCAAAGGCGTTTATCAAAATCCGGGCCAGGATTAAGGATGAAAAGGAATTGATTTTGACTGTGGACAACGGGCCAGTGCCCAAACCACTGACAAAGGATGGTCAATTTTATTCCTCCAAACATGAAGGCCCGGGCATTGGTACTTCATCAATCAAGCGGATCGCAACCTACTATAACGGAGTGGCGGATTTCCAATGGAAAAACGGTATATTCTATGCATCCGTGTTCCTCCGACCTGCAACAAAGAAAAAGGTCCCAGCTGAGGAAAAGAGTTTTCCCCTAACCCAATAGGCACCCAGGCAATGATAGGCTTTTCTGCATAAATCAAAGGAAAAAGATTAGGGCAACCCTGCAAAGTAAGGGATTTTTAGGACAGCGAATTTGAGCTTAACCCAGCAAGAAACCGCTTACAAATTGAGCATATAACACATTTTTTATTCCTCTACTAGAGCAAAGGCCCCTTATATGAAGCTCTTTGGGACTTAAGTAAATTTCAGGTTCAATACATGAAAAAATTTTCCCATCCAGATAAAAAAAGCCCGGTCTATCCTGCCCCGTTGGCAAATAGACCGAGCTTTTCTGATACTATTTTTTCTTCTATGTTTCTTTCATATTTCTTTAAGGCAAATCCAAGGCGCCCCAATCACGTACTGGACGTAATTCTGTCCAGGTTTCATTTAAACCATCATCCTTGCGGTAGAAATAATGGGAATTTGCGGCTTCCTGGATATCAAAATAATACCATGATGATATATTTTGATTATCAGGCCATACCACCATATCTTCTAACAAATCATTCACATCATTCACACTGCGTTTTAATACCCGATTCACAACAGCTGTTGTTTCTGCCCTGGTAATGTTGGCATTGGGCATAAACTGATTGTCCGTATAGCCGAATACCCAACCTTGGCCATTGGCATAGTTGATATATGCCTCTGCCCAATGCCCTTGTACATCCCCAAAGGAACTGGTATCATTGGTGTTTATTTTATGGAATTTAGCGGCAATCACTGTGATTTCCGCTCTGGTTATGGCACGCTCCGGTTCAAATGCACCCTGCGCATTACCACTCAATACCCCGGCTGCTGCCAAGGTGGAAACGCTGGTATTATACCAATCATTGCCTTGGACATCAGAAAAATCATTCTCTTTAGTGATGTATTTGTTGCGGTAATCATCCGCTAGGAGGCGGAAAAAAATCGCTGCAACTTCTGCTCTGGTAATATTGGCTTCTGGTCGTACATGACCATCAGGATACCCTACTATATAGGCATAATGATCCTCATAATTGAAAACAGTTTCATCAGGTACAGAGGGCTCTTTCTCTTCTACTGGTTTATCTTCCCTAGAGGGTTCTTTAGGAGTATTTTGATTACCACCACCTCCTCCGCCACCACCACTGCTGCTAATCTTTTTCCAACCAGCATATAAGGTGATTTCTTCTGTGACAATGGTATCAAAATCCCAGATATGAACATCTGCCAGTTGATTCGCTGCTTCTTTTTCATCATACCAATTCACGAATCGATACCCCGATCTGGTGGGATTTGCTGGTTTTTTATCAATGGTTACGGCTCCTTGGGCAAAGTAGTAGACCAGTGCCTGATTCCCCGGAGATATGATGAAATCAGGGGATAGATTGGCGTATTTACCATTGTTTGCATCAAAATAAATCCGATAAGAAGTATCTTCCACCCACTGGGCATAAAGATTAACATGAGCCTCTGGCATGATAAAAGTTGTTCCAACCAAATAACCAATACCAGTACCATCAGCAGAAGTATTCCAACCAACAAAGATGTAATTCTCTTTTACCAAGTCTCCTTTGGCAACCACTTCCACTGTATTTCCGGAAGTATATTGGTTTTCATCCACAGGAACTGCCCCGCCGGTGTTCCCATTTCCATGATAGGTCACGGAAAACGTTAAGCCTGGTTCTTCTTCCCACACTGCATACAGGTCTGTATCTCCTGTTATGCCAAAGGTTTCATTTGCCTGATATTCTACCGCTCCACTGACACTGGTGGACCATCCTGCAAATGTATTACCGTCTTTCTCCAAGCTCCCTTTTCCTAACACTGTCACTGTGTCTCCAGTGCTGTATGCATTACTATCTGTTGGTGCTATCCCACTGGTGTTCC
>CATZDY010000173.1 GCA_958417755.1 uncultured Peptococcaceae bacterium | reverse complement strand
GTGCAGCAGCATTAATTCTAGCAATCCAAAGTTTACGAAATTCTCTTTTCTTATTCTTACGATCCCGATAGGCGTAAGATAAGGATTTCAACAATTGCTGTTTAGCAATTCGATACAGTTTACTTTTTGAGCCTCGATAACCCTTGGCTAATTTTAATGTTTTTCTATGCCTATTACGAGAAACCACACTGCTTTTTGCCCGTGGCATTTAAATCTCCCCCTCAAAATCGTTTCAACATCTATTGCGACATCTATCAGCATTTAATAAGGCAAAATGCGTTGTAATTTACGGGCGTCCGCATCACTGACCACCACGGATTGCCCCAGATGACGTTTACGCTTTGCTGTCTTTTTCCCTAATATATGGCTTGCATAAGCATGAGAGCCCTTAAATTTTCCTGATCCAGTTTTCTTAAACCGTTTGGCCGCACCACGATGTGTTTTTATCTTCGGCATCATTATCCCCCTCTAGTCCTGTTTTACGTCATTTTTAGGAGCCAAAATCATGATCATATTTTTACCTTCCAATTTAGGCTGTCTTTCTACAATAGCCAGTTCTTCCAATTCCGCAGCCATTTTTTCCAATAATTGTTGTCCCAAAGCTGGATGAACAATTTCCCGCCCTCTGAAAATAATGACAGCTTTTACTTTGTCGCCGTCCTTTAAAAAACGCACTGCGTTTTTCACTTTTACATTATAATCATGGGTTTCAATATTAGGCCGCATCTTAATTTCTTTTACATTAATTACTTTTTGTTTTTTCTTAGCTTCTTTATCTTTCTTACTTTGCTCATATTTATGCTTGCCAAAATCCATAATTCGGCATACGGGGGGTCTAGCCTGCGGAGCAATCTCCACCAAATCTAAACGTCTTTCCTCCGACAGCTTCATGGCATCACGCAAGGAC
Organism: uncultured Peptococcaceae bacterium; assembly: GCA_958417755.1. GTDB lineage: Bacteria > Bacillota > Desulfotomaculia > Desulfotomaculales > Desulfocucumaceae > CATZDY01. Next base: position 3,184 of record CATZDY010000173.1, on the reverse strand, counting down.
ATAATTCCCAGCTGATTTCCCTCTTGATCCACAACCCTGACATCCCTGGCGCGAATTTCCTCATTGATACGAACATCCTTGGTAATACATATCACCTCCCTGAAATCAATAAAAAAAAGCGGGTACATCCACCCGCTCAAAGGACACCATAAAAAATCCCTTTTACCTACCACGGTAACAACCTAAAGGCGCCTCGTGGTGAGAAGCGGATGGCTTCTACTTTTAGGCAACAAAATCATATATTAGGATAACATATTAAAAAACATATGTCAAATCTTTATGCTGCAGCTCACTTGCCACAAGAATCCCCATATTTTACATCTCCTTGTTGGCCACTTCTTGTTTCAGTTCCTGCACAAAATCAGGCAAAGCCTTTGCGCCCAAATCACCTTTGGCCCGATGACGAACTGCCACAGTCTTATTTTCTGCTTCCCGATCCCCCAGCACCAACATATACGGTATCTTTTGATTCTGCGCTTCTCGAATCTTATAATTCACTTTTTCATTGCGCTGATCCAATTCCACTCGCAAACCAGCTTCTTCCAAACAGGCAGTCACTTCTTGGGCATAGGGCAAATGACGTTGGGTAATAGGTAAGACAACCACTTGCACTGGAGCTAGCCAAGCTGGAAAAGCCCCGCCAAAGTGTTCAATTAAAATGCCAATAAAACGTTCAATACTACCAAATATGGTGCGGTGAATCATCACAGGTTGATGTTTTTGTCCATCTTCTCCCACATATTCTAGTTCAAATTTTTCGGGAAACTGAAAATCCAACTGAATGGTCCCACATTGCCAAGTCCTGCCAAGGCAATCCTCCAAATGGAAATCGATTTTAGGTCCATAAAAAGCCCCATCCCCAGGATTGATGTCATAGGCCATTTGACAAGACTGCAAAGCCTCCTCCAGGGCAGAAGTAGCCATGTCCCACATTTCATCTGCACCCAAAGCTTTTTCAGGTTTGGTTGATAATTCTACTTTATAAGTAAATCCGAACATACGATATATCTTATCTGTTAGCCGAATGACACCTATAATCTCATCCTTAATTTGCGAAGGCAACATAAAGATATGCGCATCATCCTGGGTAAAATTGCGAACCCGCATCAAGCCGTGCAATACACCGGATAATTCATGCCGGTGGACCAGTCCCAGCTCTGCCATGCGCAGCGGAAGTTCACGATAACTATGCAATCCTTTTTTATAGATTAAAATGCATCCCGGACAATTCATAGGTTTTACAGCATAATCCACATCATCAATCTTTGTAAAATACATGTTTTCCCGATAATGATCCCAATGCCCAGAACGTTCCCAAAGGGCCCGATTTAAAATAATGGGCGTTCTAATTTCCTGATAACCAGCTTTCTTGTGCTCCTCCCGCCAAAACCCTTCCAATTCGTTGCGTACAATCATTCCCTTGGGATGGAAAAAAGGAAAACCAGGCCCTTCTTCTTGCAAACTAAACAAATCCAACTCTGCGCCTAACTTACGATGATCTCGGCGCTTTGCTTCCTCCAAACGGAAAAGGTGTTCTTCTAACAACGATTTTTTAGGAAAAGAAGTTCCATAAATCCGTTGCAGCATTTTATTCTTCTCATCACCCCGCCAATAGGCTCCAGCCAAATGGGTTAATTTGATGGCTTTCAGCTTGCCAGTGCAAGGGATATGAGGACCTGCACATAAATCAATAAATTCCCCTTGCTGATAGCAAGAAATACGGGCATCAGCCGGTAAATTTTCAATCAATTCCACCTTATAAGGCTCTTTGATTTCTCGGAATTTCTCCAAGGCCTCTTCCCGGGATAATTCTTGGCGCTTAAAAGGCAAATCTTCTTTTATAATTTTCTCCATTTCCTTTTCTATGGCCAATAAATTTTCTGGTGTAAAAGTTTCCTTGGTATCAAAATCATAATAAAAACCTTCTTCAATGGCAGGCCCAATGGCCAGCTTTGTTCCAGGATAAAGCCGCTGCACCGCTTGCGCCATCACGTGGGAAGTACTGTGTCGGAACGCATTCTGGCCTTCTTTATCTTCAAAGGTAAAAAACGCCACCTCTCCATCCTGCTCCAAAGGAGTGGCTAAATCCACCAAAACGCCGTTCAATGCAGCCACCAAAGCCTCTTTCCCTAAACGACCACTGATATCTTTTGCCACTTCCAATAGGGTAGTCCCTGGGGCATATTCTCGTTTCGAATTATCTTTTAAGGTCACTTGAATCACATTATACACCTCCAATAAAATTCGTCTATTTTTAAAAGCCCTTAAAATGTTTTTCTTCACCCTAGAACCAAACAAATAAAAAAGCCCTCCTATAAAAGGACGGCATTTCCGCGGTTCCACCTTATTTAGACCAGTTTTCCTTGAAAACGAGTCTCCCTCTCCGTGGGATAACGGCCACCACCGGCAAACCTTAGTGTTCTTTCTAGAGAACTTTTCGGCTGCAACTTCATTGGGGTGGTTTTCAGCTTGACCAAACCTAGGAATGTTTTCAGCCCATGACATTCCCTCTCTATAGGTTTTAGAACAGCTTACTGTCCCCATCATCGTTCACCATATCATTATCTTTCATCATATTCCATACAGTATTTGTTCCCCAATTGTAATGATGATAACGATATTATATGGCACAAAAAAATCAATGTCAACTTTGCCCCTACAACCAATCCCCAAATAATTCAGATTTTTATTCCCAACCATTGATTAAGAGAAACAAAAAAGAATACCCACTTGAACCCAGCCAATGATAAATCCCAAAATACCCCCTAAAATTTCAATATGCTTTAATTCCCGGGCTGATACAGATAAAATTAATTGTTCCAGCCTGTCCATAGGAAAGTCATTGATTTTTTCTTCCACCATTGTACTAATATGAAATTGTTCCTGTATACTTTTTCCTGCTTTTTCAATCAGCTCGTCCATCAAAGATGGCAAATGTCGACGTACCTGTTCTGCAAGGGAATCCACGATGGCTCTACGAACAGAAGCGGGTAAAAAACTGGGCACCCATTCCATGACTTTTATTTTGATGGCATTGATCAAGCTTTCTTCTATTTTAGATAAAACATCTTTAGAGCGCAACATGGCCACCAAATCATCCATGGACAACAGCTCTTTTTCTATCACTGCCCCTATTTTTTCAGCCAGTTCCAACCGCCTTTTGGGAACTACCCCTTGGAAAGTA
>CATZDY010000172.1 GCA_958417755.1 uncultured Peptococcaceae bacterium | reverse complement strand
GACAATAAAAGGGCATATAAAATATCTTCCACCGTAAGCTTTTCTCCTGCCTGAAGCCCCACAGCAGATCCACCGGGCATCACAGCTTTATCAGAAACTGTAACCACATCATCCAAGGCGCAGTGTTTTAAAGTGATATAAGCTGTAAGAATTTTGGTTGTACTGGCTGGATACATTTGCTTCATTCCTTCTTTGGCAAACAATATCTGACCAGTATGTACATCCATTAACACAGCAGCCTCTGCCACCACTTCTGGCTCTTCTTCAGCACTTGCTCCACAGGGAAATAACAACACCATCATGAGTACCATGATGATCCCTGCCATTATTTTTTTATCTAGCATTCCTTCCCCCGCACATCCTTTATCATGTCTATAGATAGACATATTAAAATTTTAACATATTTGCTGCCTACAACCAAGCATAGGAAAAGGCTAATCCAAAGAAAATTGCTTTTTTCCTCATGATTTGCTGCCTCTTCTTTTATATAAGGACAAAATTAACCATAAAAATAATAAAATCCCAATCAATAACCAGGGTTTATTGGCTTCCGTAACAGTAATTCCTGCCAAAACATGAGCCAAAATGCCTCCAATACAAAGGGCCAATGCTATTACCAAGCTCCATATCATAATCGCCCCTCGGCTTCCTCTTTCTTTAAAAAGCACTGCCACTGTGGCCAGACAAGGCACAAAAAGAGTCAGGGTAACCAAACCAACAAATTGTTGTTCTGGTTGCAAGGTTAGATTCATCAATCCTGCTGTGCCAAAATCCCTCCGGATGAGGCCCATAATCAAAACAGCGGCACTCTCCCCTGGCAAACCGAGCCAACCCACTGTAAGGGGCTCCAATACCCTTTCCAAGCGTTTTAACACACCAAAAATTTGGAAAATGCTTAACAGCAAAGCGCCGCCTAAAAATATGGGAAAAGCATCTTTCACAAAATCCCAGGCACGCATCCACGCCTTGCGTGCTACATTGCTCAACTTGGGCATACGCAAAGGCGGCAAATCCACCAGCAAGGGCTGTCCCTCGCCAGGCAAGAATCGGCCCAACAAAGTTCCTGTACCCACCAAAATGCTCAACAACAGCACCACAAATAGCATAAGATAAGCAAATCCTAAACGACCTAAAATCGCTGTCACAAATGCCAATTGGGCAGAACATGGTACCACCAAGACCAAAAGGAAAATGGTTATCAATCTCGCTTTATCACTCTGCAACATCCGGGTACTAATGGAAGCCATGGTTACACATCCAAACCCTAAAATCAACGGGATTACAGCCAAGCCATTTAAGCCCATGGGGGATAAAATTTTATCTACCAATAGGGCGATGCGGGGTAAATATCCGCTATCTTCCAAAAAAGACATGACCAAAAAGAATCCCAAAGCCAAAGGGACCAAAAGGCCCAACAAATAGGTGATGGACATGGTAGCTAAACCAAACTGCCCCACCAAAACAATCCCAAAGGGAGATTCAATATCCACAGCCTTGGCCACAAAAGACCGGATCCAGGGTTCATAGTATCCTTCCATCACAGTTTCCTGGGTAAAACCCACCACTGTTTGGGCTAAAAAAACCCCCACCACCAAATAAATCCCAGCCAGAACCAATAGCAAAAGCGGAATACCTGTGAAAGGATTTATTGTAAGACGGGTTAAGAGAGAGGAATCATTCCCTTTCCCTGCCTTAGCCACTGCTGTTACGATGGCATTGACCCGTTCCCTGCGCAATTGGTACAAAGCTTCCCTCTTCATACCTGGCATTACTCCTAATTCTTCAGCCACAGGCAAGTCTCCTTCCAACAAAAGCAAAGCCTTGCCTTGGGGAATGCCATATAAACGGGCCACTTTTTCCACCTCAGCCATTTCTTTAGGCAAATTGCCTGGATGCGCCTCTCTCAGCCGCTGCCCCAGAGGCTCCAGACCTTTTCCTTCTATGGCCATCATAGGCACCACAGGAACGCCTAAACAATGCTCCAGTTGCCCTAAATCCACTTGAACCCCGTTCTTTTGCGCTTCATCCATCATATTTAAGGCCACAATGAGTGGCATACCACTATCAAGCAAATGAAGGGTTAAAAACAAGTCTCTATTTAGATGAGTGGCATCCACCACATTGATAACCATATCTGCGGCAAAAACTAAATCAGTTACCAATTTTTCTTCTGGGGAAAAAGAAGATATTCCATATACCCCGGGTCCATCTACCAATAGATTGTTTTGCCAATAGCCGCACTGTACATCCGTGGTGGTACCAGGGAAATTGCTAATATTGGCATATATGCCTGTTAAAGCAGAAAACAAGGCTGATTTGCCAGTATTTGGATTTCCCACCAAAGCAATGCGTTGCATATTTTTTTGTTTACCTGCTTCCTGCCACATGTTTCGGCAATCCAAAAAACTCCACTCCTCTAATAGCTTGTTACAATTTATGATAATTCTTATTGTACGAAAAATAAAAAATCTATTGCCATTTTATATCCTTGGACAAAAAGTATTCCTTTACCTTCCTTAATAATTAATTTTTCCTATTTATCCCAACATTCTAAAGCAATCAAAATATCCTTTTTACTAAAAGGCTGTTACCATTATCCTGACAATGAAAACAAAATTTTTGGATTTGTTCCCATGATTTACATAAACGAAACAAATTCTTGCCCACAGGCTTTTTTCCCTGGTACAGAAAAAATTTTTTATTTTCTTTGCATATGCATAAAATTTTCCTCCTAGGTTACACTAACAACGCGAAGCTTGTTAACTGTTGGCATATAAAGGAGGAATAAACTATGACAAACATTGATACAAAAGGCATGGAAGTTGCTCCGTTGAGCGAAAGCCAATTACAAAGTTTAATGGATGCTGAAAGAACCATCAATCATAGCGGCAACAAATCTGGGGAAGTATATCTTTTGGCTGTAACTAGAAAAGCATAAACAGGTCTTGATACAAAAAGACTATTCTCAATGTACATTGAGAATAGTCTTTTTCTTGTTTCTGCTAGGCAAGATAATCCCTATAATTTGTTCTGCACAGTCTCCCAAAAGGCTTGCCCTTCATAGCCTAACCGCCAAAAGGCAATGCCCCTTAGATTGTGCTGTTCTACTAAATCCAATTTCATGGCCAAACTGTATTGATTTTCAAACCATACTTCATGTTTTTGTCCATTCTGCCAATACTGTAAATAGGGTACACTATTTGTATTATCCCACTGTACATTGCCATATTGTTGTACCAAACTTTCAATGGTACGCCAAGTTAGACCTTGTCCCTGTCCCGACCCAGTCCAATCGTAACCGTAACAAGGAATGCCCATTAAAATTTTATCCCCTGGCATCTGTTGCACTGCATATTCCATCACACGATTCACCCAAGGCAAAGAAGCCACAGGACCGGGTTCTGAGCCAGCCCAATGCTCATCATAACTCATAATAATCACCAAATCCGCTACTTTGCCAATATGAGCATAGTCATAAGCAGCATACCAAGGCTCTTGTTCGCTACCTGTTTTTGCTGGTACACAAACTGTTAACAATTTATTTTTTTCTTGTAAAATATCAGCCAATTGTTGCAAAAAGATATTAAAAGACGTCCGACCTTCTGGATTTATCCCTTCAAAATCAATATTCACCCCATCAAAGCCATATTGCTCCATATTGGTTATAATATTGGAAATAAGCTTGTCCCTGCTTTTTTCCTGGGCAATGGCTTGATAAGCACTGGCCCCGTCAATACCACCATTGATATTATGTAATAGCATCAAGGTTTTTACCCCTTGCCCTTTGGTCCACTGCAAATCTTTTTGGGTAGATTTTTCTTTCAATTCGCCATTGGGTTGCACTTGGAAATCAAAGCTAGCTACATAATCAAGCAGTTGAATATTGTTTTGTAATGATTGATAGGAACGAACATCTCCTGGATAATCCTCACAATAAAATCCCAATACCTCTTTGCCATATGTATTCGAATCATTGGCATAAACCGGACCACAAATCAACCAACTCAATATCACTGGTAACAAACACAATCCAATCCACTTTTTTTTCTGCATGTTTGCCCTCCATTACGATTATTGGTTTATGGATTTCATGTATTCCATCATACCTGTAAAAAA
>CATZDY010000171.1 GCA_958417755.1 uncultured Peptococcaceae bacterium | reverse complement strand
TTTATCATGAATCAACAATTCCGGATCCACTTCGTTGCTGATACCGAGGCCTGTACAAGTTGGACATGCGCCAAAGGGATTGTTATAGGAAAACAAACGAGGCTCAATTTCCGGCAGGCTAATCCCGCAATCAGCACAGGCAAAATGTTCACTAAATATGATTTCATCCCCATCCATAGGGGCAACCACAGCCAAACCAGACCCATGCTTTAGGGCAGTCTCTAAAGAATCCGCCAACCGTCTTTCTCCTCCGGGACGTATAGCAATGCGATCCACCACAATTTCGATGCTATGTTTTTTATTTTTCTCCAATTTTATCTCTTCGGTTAAATCCCGCAATTCACCGTCCACCCGGACCCGGCTAAATCCACTTTTACGTATCTCATCCAATAGTTTGACAAATTCCCCTTTTTTCCCTTTGGCCACTGGGGCAAGCACTTGCAATTTGCTCCCCTCTGGTAACACACTCAATTGATCCACCATTTGCTGCACTGTTTGCCGGGCAATGGCCTTGCCGCAACCAGGGCAATAGGGCCTTCCCACCCGGGCAAATAACAGGCGCAAATAATCGTAAATTTCTGTCACTGTACCCACAGTGGAACGAGGGTTATGGGAAGTGGTTTTTTGATCAATGGAAATAGCGGGGGAAAGACCTTCAATGGAATCCACATCAGGCTTGTCCATTTGTCCTAAAAATTGCCGGGCATAGGAAGATAATGATTCCACATAACGTCGTTGCCCTTCAGCGTAAATGGTATCAAAAGCCAAAGAGGACTTTCCCGAACCAGACAGCCCAGTGATAACCACCATTTTATCCCGGGGAAACACCACATCAATATTTTTTAAATTATGGGTGCGAGCACCCTGAATCTCTATTTTATCAAGCATTTTTGCCTCCGGATTGACGAAACATCGACAAGACCCGGCTGCATCTTTCATTACCTGAAGCGATAAGAAGGCTTGCCGATATTCCGTGAATTCATACCTACTATTTTTTCTTTCACAGGAACGGGTTTTAATACTATCTGCTTTTCTTCAAGATAAATGGCCACTCCTGCCATTTCATTGATTTTTAAAATTTGCATAATATTTTCTGGTAACTCCAAAACATCCTCATCCGTCAAAGTAACAATTTCCTGGAACATAATCTTTCCCCTTTCCTTCAATCTTTCCCTACTATATAAGAGGAAGGGCCCCTTCACAAGAGGGGGAAACTGTCTACCTTTGTCGCCTTTTCGTGAATGCCTCGACAAATTTTTTATTGTCCCTGTCAAGCCTTGGGAACCTTGGCTTCGAACGTTTTCCAGGATAAGGATTCTTGCTATTTTTTTTAAAACCCCTCTTCCTTTTCCTTCCATAGACTATTTTCCTCAGGAAGCAAACGGTTATCTTTACCCCTGAGTTGTAGTCGCAATTCAATCAATATATCCCGTAGCTCTGCAGCCCTTTCAAACTCCAATTGTTTTGCTGCTTCGCGCATTTCCTTTTCCAGCTTGGTAATGGCTGATTTTAATTCTTTTTTATTTAACTTTTTATGTTGCTTGGCTTTCGGTTCATACGTGGCACTATCCTCTGCTATTTTGGTTGCTTCAATGACTTCACGCACTGCTTTGGTTATTGTTTGGGGAATAACCCCGTGTTCTCGGTTAAAATCCATCTGCAACTGGCGACGGCGTTGGGTAATGCCAATGGCTTTTTCCATGGAACCTGTCATCCGATCCGCATACATAATGACTTTGCCTTCCACATTGCGTGCCGCCCGTCCAATGGTCTGAATCAAAGAACGTTCAGAACGCAAGTATCCTTCCTTGTCTGCGTCTAAAATGGCCACCAAACTAACCTCTGGCAGGTCCAGGCCTTCCCGGAGCAGGTTGATCCCTACCAGGACATCAAATACCCCTAAGCGCAAGTCTCTTAAAATTTCCATGCGTTCAATGGTATTGATATCAGAATGCAAATAACGCACTTTTATACCCATTTCTTTAAAATATTCCGTAAGATCCTCTGCCATTTTTTTGGTTAATGTGGTGACCAAAACCCGTTGTTTTCGAGCCACCCTGTCCTTAATTTCTCCAAACAAATCGTCGATTTGTCCCCGGGTGGGACGAACCTCAATGGCAGGATCCAGCAGACCAGTGGGACGAATGATTTGCTCTATCACAGCTTGGCTATGGGTTAATTCATAAGAACCAGGGGTAGCGGAGACAAAAATAATTTGTTTTAATTTCTGCTCAAATTCCGGGAACTTCAGGGGACGATTATCAAAGGCAGAGGGCAAGCGGAATCCATGTTCCACCAAAGAAGCTTTGCGGGATCTGTCTCCCTCATACATCCCCCCCACTTGGGGTACAGCCACATGGGATTCATCAATGAACATGATAAAATCATCAGGAAAAAAATCCAACAATGTATGAGGAGGCTCTCCAGGTTTTCTGCCCGTCAAATGGCGGGAATAGTTTTCAATCCCCGTACAATATCCCATTTCTTGCATCATTTCTATGTCATAGTTCGTTCGTTGGGCCAATCGTTGGGCTTCCAATAATTTATCTTGCCCTCGCAAATACTTTAACTGCTCGTCCAATTCCTGCTGAATGGTTTGTATGGCTCTTTTCATTCTATCCTGGGAGACAGCATAGTGGGTGGCAGGGAATATGGCCACATGAACCCGTTCTCCTAAAATTTCTCCGGTCAAGGCATCAAATTCCAAAATGCGTTCCACTTCATCACCAAAAAAATCTACCCGGATCGCTTTTTCTGTTGCCCCCACTGGATAAATTTCCAACACATCTCCCTTAACTCGAAAGGTTCCCCGGATGAATTGCATATCATTGCGGCTATATTGAATATCTACCAATTTTCGCAATACTTGATCCCGATCATACAAAGTACCTTTCCGCAAAGATACCACCAGGTTTTTATATTCCTCTGGATCCCCTAAGCCATAAATACAAGATACACTGGCCACAATGATAACATCCTTGCGTTCAAAAAGAGCAATGGTTGCAGAGTGACGCAATTTATCAATTTCGTCATTAATGGAAGAATCCTTTTCAATATACGTATCAGATTGAGGAATATAGGCCTCAGGCTGATAATAATCATAATAGGACACAAAATACTCCACAGCATTGTCTGGAAAGAACTCCTTAAACTCAGAACAAAGCTGGGCGGCTAAGGTTTTGTTGGGAGCTAACACCAAGGTGGGACGTTGTACTTGTTGAATCACTTGGGCCATGGTATAGGTTTTTCCACTGCCAGTAACCCCCAATAAAGTCTGATATTTATAGTTTCTTTTTAGTCCTTCCACCAATTGACTGATGGCTTGGGGCTGATCCCCTTGGGGCAAAAAATCTGATTTTAGTTGAAACTCTTCCACGGGCTCACCTTCTTTTGCCTAAAACATTTTTAATCACCTTGAGAAAACATGCCTTTTGTATGAATCTTATATGCTCAATAAGAATGATTTGATTCATTTTCTATGCGAAATGCAAAGTTTTATACACATCATTTTATTAGTATACCATACCTTATCCTTACATTAAAATCCCTCTTAAATCATATTCAATGCAAACAATACATAACATAAACTGGAAATCAATTCGACAGTTCAGCAACATTGAATATACCACCATTATGCAACAAAGGACGAACATTTTGTCCGTCCCTGCAAAAAATAATGATATACGTAAATTTTCTTTACCTTTTCTTGACACTGATAACCTTTATTTAAAAAATTCTCCATGCCTAATGGTATATTACCATTGCTAAAAAACGTCCTTTTCTGCCTTTCATATGGGCAATCGAAGGACAATTTTTATTGAGGCGTATCTCCTTCTCCACTTTGCGCCTCTCCCCCTTGTCCCTCTTGCCCCCCAGCAGAAGATTCAATCTTTTGAATTTCACCCTGTATTTGAATTTCTGTTTTTTTCCCATCTGTTGTGGTAATTTTCAGGGTTGTCTTTTTCTGCTCCCCTTCTCCTTGCCCTTTGCTTTGCTCTTCCCCGCCCTGTTGTTGTTCACTGGCTTCAGCCTGGCCGCTTTGTTCTTGATTCTCTTTGGTTTGCGTATTTTTTATGCCTTCCCAGCGATTTTTCAACAAATACATATTTTTACTTTGGATTAACCGCACAGGAATGATACGGGATGGAACTTCATAGGTTCCATTGTTGGTTTTATCTTCATATT
>CATZDY010000170.1 GCA_958417755.1 uncultured Peptococcaceae bacterium | reverse complement strand
ATTCTAATGGTTTTAGGTCTTCCTGTGGCTGTTTTTTCCACAATCTCAAAGGCCGGCAACCCCCCTCCACCAGCGGTCACGGGCAAGGACTCTTGTTGCAATTGCAAAGCTGACAATACTTTTTCCCGGCTCAAAACCACAGTACGCTCTGGTTCAGGATCCGCATCGTAAGGACAAGAAACTGCCTGTAAATAAGGGATTTCAAAACGCCATACATCTGCAGCATTTTCTGTACCAATTCCCCCACAGGAGGAGTGATATACAGGATCAATCAATTGCCCTTCACAAACAATCACTTCCCCTTTGGTGTCTTGCACAGCTTTGCTGATACGATAATAATTTTCGTAATACCCCAAGGCACCCCATCTTTTTTTCATCTCTTCTTTGGGAATCCAGGCTTGGAAATGCCTTGGCTCGTCACAAGCCACTGCCTGGGAATGCACTGGATTGACATATTCTACACTTCCCATGCGCTTTAGTACATAGGTCCGGGCAGCCACTGCCTGGGCTTTTAATGCTTCAGGAGGAAAAGAAGCTGGCATTTCAGCTGCTACCACGCCTATTAAATATTCCTCCAAGGGCATGGACACCACTTTATCCTCTTGGTGTAAATAGAGGGAAACCTCTGTTTCCTGGGGTGCTCCTTGGACAGGATTGAACCGACTGATGAGCCAAGGTACGCCGAGGATCAGAATAATACTGCCAATGATGATTGCGCTGAAAATCTTTTTTATCATATTCATCACATCCTACATAAAAAGAGTGCCTATTCCATTTTATTCCATAGGCACTCTTTTTATGTCAGCACCCAATTGATTTAGTTTTTCCACAAAAGAATCATAGCCCCGGTCAATGTGTTCCAGATTCACCACTTCTGTTTCTCCCTTTGCAGCCAATCCAGCCAAAACCAGGGCAGCACCAGCCCTTAAATCCGTAGCTTTTACCTTGGCTCCGCTTAGTTGTCTTACCCCCTGTACCACTGCGGCCCGGCCGCACACTTTTATTTTGGCTCCCATTCTGCGCAATTCATTCACATGCATAAAACGATTTTCAAATACAGTTTCTGTGATAATGCTGGCATTCCCTGAAGATATGGACATAAAAGCCATGAACTGGGGTTGCATATCCGTAGGAAATCCTGGATAAGGCATGGTTTTAATATCCGCTGGTTGAATCAAGTCAGTTCCTTTGACCCGGGCAAAGGTTTCCCCCCGTTCCACATATACCCCAGCTTCCTGCAATTTTGTTAACACCGGGGTAATGTGCTCGCAAATGACATTGTCCACAATCAAATCCCCGCCTGTCATGGCAGCGGCAATCATAAATGTACCGGCTTCAATGCGGTCGGGAATCACGGAATAGGTGGCGCCTTGTAAAGCTTGCACCCCTTCGATACGCAATAGTTTGGTACCTGCTCCTTTGATTTTAGCCCCCATGGCATTGAGAAAGTTGGCTAAATCCACCACTTCCGGTTCTTCCGCAGCATTTTCAATGACAGTTTTGCCCTGGGCTAGGGTGGCAGCCATCATCAGATTTTCTGTGGCCCCCACACTGGGAAAATCCAAATAAATCCTGGACCCCACCAACTGCTTGGCTTTTGCCTCTATATATCCGTGCCCTTGTTTGATTTCTGCCCCCAAAAGATGAAATCCCTTAAGATGCAAATCAATGGGTCTACTCCCTATGGCGCATCCTCCGGGCAAGGCAATTCTCACTTTCCCCGTCCGGGCTAAGAGGGGGCCCATGACCAAAAAAGAAGCTCGCATTTTTCTTACAAATTCATAAGGCGCTTCTACATTCCATAAACGAGGAACACGGATACAAATATGTCTATTTTCCCTGCTTATCTTTGCACCTAAATTTTCGATGACCATACAAATGGATTTAACATCCGCTAAATCAGGAATATCTTCTAAAAAACAAGGTGTTTCAGCCAGCAATGTTGCTGTCAAAATAGGCAACACAGCATTTTTAGCTGCACTCACTTTGACCCTACCGGTTAATGTTTTTCCCCCGCTGATCAAAAGCTTCTCCAAAGCACTACCCCTTTCCCTTGGGTCAGTTGCTATTAGTTTTGACAAAACAGGCATTGGTTCATACAGTTTTAAGGAAGAATTGATAATTTCTATCAATATAACATTCAATTACGGATTGATAAAATTTCAGGTCATTCTATTGTTTCTTGCAATAGCACTGTTTAAATGTATGCCTTTTACACAATATTTACGCTTTTTTCAACCAAAAAAAGGGCCCTATGTACACATAGTGACCCTCTTTTGGTTACATTTTTGTTTGTTCTTTATTGAGAAGCTTTTAAGCGATTCAATGCCCTTTGTAAGGCCATTTCTGCCCGCAATATATCGATATTGGAATCTTTCGCTGCCAGACGTTTTTCAGCCCTTTCTTTGGCTGCTTCCGCCCTGTGCCGATCAATATCCTCCACTCGCTCAGCAGAATCCGCCAACACAGTGACCCGGCTATTGCGCACCTCCATAAATCCGCCACTCACAGCCATTTTGAAGGTTTTTCCTTCTTGCTGTATTTTCATAATGCCGATTTTTAAGGCAGTCATTAAAGGAGCATGATCAGGCAAAATGCCCAGCTCCCCTACCACACCGGGCACCACCACAAAACGCACGTCTTCACTAAACAACTTTTTTGCAGGTGTAACAACTTCTAGGCGTTGCGTTTTTTCCGCCATGGTCTATACACTTCCCTCTGCCAGTTGTTTTCCTTTTTCCACGGCCTCATCAATGGTACCTACCATATAAAAGGCATCTTCCGGCAGGTCATCATGCTTTCCTTCTAAAATTTCGGCAAAACCATGAATGGTATCTTTTAAAGCCACATATTTCCCTGGTCTGCCGGTAAAGTTTTCTGCCACAATAAAGGGCTGGGACAAATATCTTTGTAATTTTCTGGCCCTTGCCACTGTGAGCTTGTCCTCGTCAGAAAGCTCTTCCATTCCCAAAATGGCAATGATATCTTGCAATTCTTTATACCGCTGCAAAATCTTTTGTACCCCCCGGGCTACCCGGTAGTGTTCTTCGCCCACCACATTGGGATCCAAAATCCTTGAACTGGAATCCAAGGGGTCCACAGCTGGATAAATCCCCAAGTCAGAAATTTGCCGGGAAAGCACCACAGTACCATCCAAGTGGGCAAACGTAGTGGCTGGCGCAGGGTCAGTCAAGTCGTCGGCAGGCACGTAAACAGCCTGCACTGAGGTAACGGAACCCTTGGTAGTGGATGTAATACGTTCTTGCATTTGCCCCATCTCAGTGGCCAATGTAGGCTGATAACCCACAGCACTGGGCATACGACCCAACAAAGCGGACACTTCAGAACCTGCTTGGGTAAAGCGGAAAATATTATCCACAAACAACAATGTATCAGACCCCAGCTCATCCCGGAAATATTCAGCCATGCACAAACCGGTCAACACCACCCGCAAGCGGGCCCCGGGAGGTTCATTCATTTGACCGAAAACCATGGCCACATTGTTTAAAACCCCGGCTTCTGACATTTCACGGTATAAATCGTTTCCTTCCCTGGTACGTTCTCCTACCCCGGCAAACACGGAAATACCCCCGTGTTGTTTCCCGATATTGTTAATGAGCTCCTGTACAATAACGGTTTTTCCCACACCAGCGCCACCAAACAAACCAATTTTTCCACCTTTTAGGAAGGGAACCAATAAATCAATCACCTTGATTCCTGTTTCCAACTGCTCGTCCTTGGTGGATTGATCCATCAAAGGAGGGGCAGGGCGGTGAATGGGATAATAATTCTCACTTTTTATTTCTCCTGCCATATCAATGGGTTCACCCAGCACATCCACCAAGCGGCCTAAAACGGGTTTGCCCACAGGCACGGTAATGGGCTTGCCGGTATTGGTAACTTCCATGCCCCGGACCAAACCGTCAGTAGCACTCATGGCTACAGCACGAATGCTGTTGTTTCCCAAATGTTGCGCCACTTCCAAGGTCAGGGGCTCCTGATCCGGTCTGGGCACTTTCAAGGCGTTGTAAATTTCCGGTACTTCTCCGGGTGGAAAACGTACGTCCACCACAACGCCAATGACCTGCACTATATGACCAACGCTCATTAGCTAATTCCTACCTCCTTCGCCATTTGCTACCTAGATAAGGTTAAAAACCTATCCATTTATCTTGCATCACTCGTTTTACTGCTATTCCAATGCTGCAGCACCGCCCACAATTTCTGTAATTTCTCTGGTAATGGCATCCTGACGAATGCGATTCATGGTTAAAGTAAATTTGTCAATCATTT
>CATZDY010000169.1 GCA_958417755.1 uncultured Peptococcaceae bacterium | reverse complement strand
GACCCGGGGACATGGCTTTTCCTCCTTTTTTGTTTAAGCGCGATACATAATACAAACCCTTCCCTCGTAAGGGAAGGGTTCTTCACAAGGTTATATAGGATGACACCACTGTTTAAACCATTTGCTTACAGGCTTCATTCCTAAACCAAATGTCTTGACATTTGGTTGCCATGAAAACAGCTGTGTGTTCTGCAAGTATAAGCAAAGCTTTTGCCTCTAAGGCATTTAAGTGGCACTCAAATTAGGGTGCAACGCCCGCTTTGCAGGGCCAGCCAATTTCGTTTTTCATTCACCCTATATGAACCTTGGTGCTATTATTGTTGGCATTCTTGTCTCAGAATATGTGTGCCAGAAAGAAAAAAATAATGAATGATATTGAAATTTATTATCTATCATTTTCTTTGGTTTTTAGCCCTCCATTGTTTTCAAATATCACCTTATAGAAAATTTATTAAGTTTTTAGTCCGGCAAAACTGTGTTGGCCCTTTGTTATATGATGAAATTATAAAAGAAGCCTTACCCTGCATGACGCCAGGGCAAGTCCAAGGTTCGCTCTTACGATGGTAAGCTAAATTTAAAAATAAAGTTGTAAATTTTTTTATCCAACTTATCTTGTTTTTTGGGTATTGACAATAAAGTTTGCAATTTCCTGATTGAGAATTTCTTTGTCATAATCCAGGGGAGCAATATGACCGGAGTTTTTTACATAGAGTATTCTTTTTGTCCTTACATTGGTTAATTTACTATCAATTTCATGTACATTGTTGGGATCAATAAGGTTATCCTGTGCAGATTGAATAAGCAATGAAGGAGCGGTGATATTGGAAATTTCAGGGCGAACTGTTTTGAGCAAAGAAAATAATTGATAAAAGGCATTGAGGGGAGCCCATGGGTATGTTTGGCGCTTTTTTCTGGCCTCAGGGTCTTTTAAAAGAATCTTTTGCCTTTGCCATAGATAGTGACGGGCACGTCTGATATGGAAAACTGGTTTGATTCGGATGGGGGCGCAAATGGTTATCAAACCCTTTATGGGATAGTGAGCAGCCAAATGCAGGGCAATGGTTCCTCCCATGGAGAAGCCGATACAATACACTTGGGCACTGTTTTCTTGTAATTTTGCTAACCCTTCTGCTGCGGATTGAACCCATTGTTTGTATGTGATTTTTGCCAAATCCCGGGGATTGCCGGAGCCATGTCCAGCCAATTGTATGCCCCTTACTGTAAATCCTTGTTGGTGCAGATACTGGCCCAAATGATGCATATCATAGGGTGAACCACAAAATCCGTGGATTAACAGCAAACCAATGTGATTGCCAGGATAGTAAAATGCCAAGGAAAATCCTCCTCATTGTTTTGTTTGTTTTTTATTATACATATTGTTCAAAAGGTATGATATCAGGTTTTTAATCTAAACAGGAGAAAACATGGTAGAAAATCAGGGGATGGTGTACATGAATTTGGTTTTTTTGTATAATGGGGAATAAGTTGTCCATGCTAAATGGAATACAAGCAAGTTTGCGGGAAAATTGTTGGGATAGCGTATCATAGTGGTTAAGCTGGGATTGTTTGTGAATATACAAGAGATGATTTATGTTTTGAGGTGCTTTCGATACCTATGGATACAGATGAGATGCAATATAAAAGAATTGGAATCATGGGCGGTACCTTTGATCCCATTCATTACGGGCATTTGGTGGCAGCTGAAGGGGCGCGGTATCATTTTGCCCTGGATAAAGTGATTTTTGTGCCAGCCGCCCGCCCACCTCATAAGCTTCACCGGAAAAACATCAGCGCCCCTGGGCATCGTTGGGAAATGACTTCCCTGGCAGTGGCCAGTAATCCCCATTTTCTAGTATCTGCTTTGGAATTGGAACGCTCCGGCCCTTCTTATACCATTGATACTGTGCGGACCATGGCCCGTATGTATGCTGGGGCGGATATTTATTTTATTACTGGGGCTGATGCTGTGTTGGAGATTTTGACTTGGCACAGGGTGGAGGAATTGTTGCAAATGGCTATTTTCATTGCTGCTACCAGGCCTGGTTTTCAATTGGAACGTTTGTCCAGCCAGCTGCAAGGGCTCTATGGGCAAGCCAAGGATCGGATTGTGGCCATGGAAGTGCCTGCTTTGGCTATTTCGTCCACAGATATTCGCCAGCGGATTCAAGAAGCCAAGCCTATCAAATACCTTTTACCTGAGCCGGTGGAGGAATATATCCTGGCCACCGGCTTGTATCGCATGTAAAGGCTCACAAAGGAAAAACATGGTTTGGCAATTAGGGTAAATTATGCCAAACATGAACATAAGGAAGCATTTGCTGGATGGTTTTCACCATCAGGCTGCTGAGAATGAAAAGGGCAATAAGCAGAACACTGGGAATGCTATATTCTACTGGAATATCCGGTGTTTTGGCCCGGCGGATAAAGTATTCTATCCCTAAGCCAATGAAGAGAAGGGGCCATAATTTCCAAAGGCTTTCCCCAAAGGGTAGAAGCCCCAGATTGCAGGCCAACAGGCTGAGGCCTGCAATGATAAAACCCAAGGCCAAGGTGATGGTTCCAGCTTTATTCTGCCTCTGTTTTTCTTTCATTCCCCTTTCACCCCATCTTCTCTCTCCATATTCATTTCCTCCAATGGTTCTTTGCTTTCCGGTTGCTCGGTTGTTTTGTCTTTGTGAGCCGAATTTTTACGCAAAATATAAATACCTAATCCTATCATAAGCAGGGGAGGCAGCATATTCCGCATTCTATAGACAAAGTCGTAAGGAAGTAGGTAGGAAAAGTTATCCACCAATACAAAAACGCCAATGATAATGAAAAGTGCTCCAATTAAGGCGTGTTTATGTTTCCAGGCATTCCATTGAAAGAGAATTTGGTCATCTACCAAATAACCCTGGTTAATTTTTTTCAGCAATTGTTGGGTATCAAAAATGGTGTAAAATGCAATGATGGGGAGGGCCAAGGCAGCCAATGAGCCCATATTCATAAACGCAGCCACAAAGATAGTCCCAAAGGCCAGGATCATGGTTTGCAGGCCCCGTTGCATGAGCCCCAGGTAATAATACCCAGCCCCAGGGATCAAGGAAAAGACAAAGGCCAAAAAGGCGTTCTTTTTCTCAGTATTGAATTGGACAGGGGGATGCTCTTTTTGAGGCAAACATGTTTTACAATAGGTTTTTCCTGCCATGGAAACAGCGCATTGTGAGCAGACAGGCCGTCGGCAAACAGAGCATATATCCACAGCTTCTGCCCCTTGGTGCAGGGAGCAGGTGATGGTATTGGTGTCATTCATGCTTTTCGTTCCTTTCTTTTTGAATTTTCGGATGCAGTTCTTCCAGGTGATTCACTGCAAAATCAGAAAAATGGAGATATTCAGTGACAGCTTGTTCTACCTTAAGGCCTGCCAGGTTGAGTTGTTCTGCACTTTGCCAGGCACTGCCGCCATGACAGAATAAAACCAGGGAGACAGCAGCAGCCAGCACCAGGTCCCGGATGGTTTCCCTGGTGGTGGATCTTTTGCGGTGTATGCCTTTGGGCAAATGTTGCTGCTTGGCCTGTTGCCCTCTGGGATGCAATACCGGATGTGGGTCAGGGGTATTGAGATTTGCCTTGATGTTTTCCCATAGCTGAGTTGGGGCCAATTGGGAAGGCACTTGGTTTAACAGCTGATTGACCCTTTGTAATGCTTTGTATTCTTGGGCGCAATAAAGGCAATGACTCAAATGAACAGCAATGCTATTTGCTGTTTGCTCTTCACAGGCCCCGTCCAAATATTGTACAATTTTATCCTTGACCTGGCTACAATTCATATCCATTTCCCCCTGCCAATGTGTTTTTTAACATCATTTTTGCCCGGTGAATTCGGGTGGCTACATTTTTTGCGGATATGTCCATGGCCAAAGCAATTTCTTGATAGGACATATGGCGGTAATGTTGTAAAACCAAAGGTAATCTATAGGTTTCAGGCAGTGCCAATAATGCTGCTTGAATCTTTTGGAATTCCTCCTTTTGGATTAACGCGTCAACGGGATCCCCTGAATCATCTCCCCCTTTGGGGCATTGGATATGGGTTTGGGGATCGAATTCTTGGGTAATTCTATGCTTGGATTCACTATTGCGTTTGCGGATATAATCCAGACAATGGTTGGAAGCTACTTTATACAGCCAAGTACTAAATTTACTTTGGTATTGAAAGCTTGCCAAGGAACCATGGGCTTTGATAAAAATATCTTGGGTTGCATCCTTGGCATCTTCCGGATGCTGTAACATTCTGTAAGTCAAATCATAGATTTGAT
>CATZDY010000168.1 GCA_958417755.1 uncultured Peptococcaceae bacterium | reverse complement strand
ACTAAAAAAACAAATATATACAATATGCGACACTTATCGACAATATTAATGCAAATCCATCTAATCTTTAAATATAGCCATAAGATATACTATTGCAACTTATATCAAATTTAAAAACCAGTTAAAACGAGAAAGTAAGCTAAAAGCATAAAATAAGAGCAAAGCAAGAAATAGATTATGGCAAGTATCCAAAGTTGTTTTGAATACTTTATCAAAAACATGCAAAAAGATAAATGATTTACTTTCTCTCTTACAGTTAGTTTACACAAAATATGAAAGAAAAACTTTCTTTGCTTTCCTATACCTGTATTTTATCTTAGCCATTGCCCTATTTTTCACTTGTAGTAAGTACTATAACTTTAAAGCAATATGCATAACATCCTCTAACAGTTTTTTTATCTACAAATTTATAATAAGTGACGCCTGCAGAATAAAGAATACTTTTACATGCTCTATAGATACCATTTGCAAATATATTATAGGTACTTGTTTTAATCTACATTTAAGCATTTCTACTTTTGCCCCTAAATTCTTATCGATACATAGAAGCTTTATTACGAACAAAGGACTTATGTTATATGTATACTCATTATTAAGTCCTATCGCCGTATCAAACTCTTCTGGTCATATTGCTTTCCTCAATAAGATTCATTGTTTAAGTAATCCCTCATTTTCCTTTAAACCACCATCAATGACCGGAAAAGATTCTGTTTTTCCTTTCCACCTTGTTTACCCCAAATACTGCCCCAGCTTTTCCACCAACAGATTGAGATCAAGGGGCTTGGCAAGATGTTCGTTCATCCCGCTTTCTATGGATTTTTTCGCATCCTCCCCAAAGGCATTGGCAGTCATGGCCAAAATGGGAATGGTTCTGGCATCCCCTTGCGCTGTTCTGCGAATTCTCCTCGTGGCTTCCAACCCATCCATGACTGGCATGCGGATGTCCATCAAAATGACGTCATAATATCCTGCTCCTTGCAGAACAAACTTTTCAAAGGCTTGTTTTCCGTTCTCCACAGCCTCCACATAACAGCCGTTCCTGGCCAAAAGAGTGGCAATGATCTCCCGGTTCAATTCTTGATCTTCTGCCAATAAAATACGTTTACCCGTTAAATTAGGGTTTGTTTCCAGGTTTTTGGGAGGTTGGTCCTTTTGTTCTGCTTTTGTTCCATACAACAAAGGCAAGGTAAAGTAAAATTCCGAACCTTGCCCTTTTTCACTCTCCACCTCCAGGGTACCCCCCATCATCTGCACCAACCGCTGGGAAATGGATAGACCCAGCCCAGTACCACCATATTGAAAGGCAATATGTTTGTTCCCCTGTTCAAAGGCTCTGAAAATCCGTTCTTTGGCCTCCGGACTGATGCTAATGCCCGTATCCTTGACAGCAAAACGAATTTGCACCATATTGTCCGTTTCTTGCAAAGGTTCTGCTTTTACAATAATCTGTCCCCCTGGTTCAGTAAATTTAACAGCATTGCCAATGAGGTTAATCAGCACTTGTTTTAACCGAAGCTCATCCAATATGACCAACCTCATCAGCCAAGGGGTTTGGGTAAAAATCAAAGATACGCCCTTTTTCTCTATCTCAGGCAACATCATTTCTTGCAACCACTTTCTTACCTCTTCCAATTTTACATGCTCATAGTTCAATTCCACTTTACCGCTTTCAATCTTAGACATTTCCAACACATCATTGATTAAACTGAGCAAATATTTGTTAGAAGCCTCAATTTTGTGCAAGCAGTCCCGCAGCTTCTCCTGATCATGCAAAAGACTTTTGGCAATCATGGTCATGCCAGAAATCACATGCATGGGCGTACGAATTTCATGGGATATGCGGGATAAAAACTCTGTTTTGGCCTGGCTTATTGCATCAGCCCGGGCTTTCATGATAAAAGAAGAAAGCACTTTGGTCAGCTCTTGTATTAGCTTATGTTGTTCTGGAGTCCAGTTAAAATGTTTATCTTTGCTTTCAAAGCACAAAGCGCCAGCATAAGTTCCATGATTCCAAATAGCTGCATGCAGGCATTTGGCCATTCCTCCCTTTGGATTGATGGCATGTGTGCTGACCCAATTTCCATCATAGGAATCAAAGAGAATTTCAAAGGTTGTTTCATCATAATAGAAAATACGTCCCATTTGATAATCCACTTTATCCTTGGCCCATTGGTGGTTATAATGATAACAAAGGTATTCTGCATTGACTTCTATGATGGACACCCGGTCCAAGCCACAGCCTTTGCCTACCTTGGCCAGCAACAGGTAGATGGCCTTGTCCAAGTTTTTGGCTTTGCCCAATAAATCCAAGGCAAAATCCACCAAATTCTCAGCAAAATAGTTTTCTTGCCTGTCAAGGGTGGTAAATAAATATTCCTCTGTATACATTTGGGTCAGCAACATGCCCAATTCATTGGAAATATCCAAATAACAAGCTGCCACCCCTTTGCCGTGGGCCTTCACATATTGCAAGGTACTTTCTGCACAACGGTACAAACCATTGTATTCATCCACCACAGTGGTCACACACATGCCAATGCTGGCTGAAATTAGGATTCGTTGCTCTATATCATCAAAAATATTTTGAATGCGCTGGGCAATGCGAGAGCCTAAATATCTGGCCTGCCCCCGATGGCAGTCCTTGACAAATAACATGAACTCATCGCCTCCCAGTCGAATAGCAATATCCTCTGCATTGATTTCATCTTGCAGAATATCAGCCACTTCCTGTAGCACAACATCCGCAAAAAATTTACCTTCCTCAGCATTAACAGCCTTGAAATCATCCATATCCAAAAGCATCATAGTACATACTTGGTTTGGGTTCTTGGTTTCCAAGTATTCTCGAATCAACCGTACGCCCGCATCCTTACAATATAAGCCAGTCAGGGGATCCTGGGAACGGGCTTTTTCCAAAGCAACTTCCATTTCCTTGGCCTTGGTAATGTCTTCAATTATGCCCACCACCAAAACCGGACTGCGGTCTTCTTGATAGGAAAAGGTAGATAAAGTAACCCTACACCATCCTAAATCACCCTTAAGCCGCAATTCTGCGGTGGCTGTTTTTTCACCCCTATGGATTTGGTCATACATTTGGTCATACACCTGGCGATATTCCCCAGCAACAATTTGTTCACCAACGCTCTGGGGCATATTCTCTAGTTTTTCCGAACAATGATAATGGGCGCAAGTACGCTTTAAACACATGGCCATATGACTTTGGGGATTATAAAAAAAGGGGTAAATAGAGGTATTGGCTAAGGCCAGTTCTAACAGCTCACTGGCAGCTTCCACCTGTTTGGCTAAATTTCGATTTTCCAATTCCGCGCGTTTTGAATCATTGATATCTAAAAAAACACTTTGGAAAAGAACCTCTCCATCAATATCCTGGACAAGTTCCGTTGTATTGCTAATCCAACATTGCTCTCCGTTCTTTTGTATTAACCGCAACTCAATATATATTGCATCCCCAACATCCTTTAGCTGGGTAGTTTCCTCCAAAAATTCCGATAAATCTTCCAAAACCAACAGACAATCAATCCGCCAATCTTGGACAGCCCAAAATTCTTCCGGTGTATAGCCTAAAATACGCATGGCTTCTCGGTTGGCGTTTTTATAGGTAATCATGCCCTTATCATTATCCCAACGGAATTGGGCAATACCGCAAAGCACGGATTCAAACAAATGATTGTACCATTTGGACTGATACTCCTGGGCAGCCATTTGCTCCAGCAACTTTTCCCTGGCTTCCACTTCAACAGTCACATCGCGGATCAAACTCATACAGACTATCCTGCCATCCTCAGCCACCTCTTTTTTCCCAATATCGTAGACCCAAATCGCTTGACCGTCTTTTTTTATCATGCGGTATTGAATCTCATAGGTTTTGTTTTCTTCACAAATATTCTGGACACTTTCCAGTACCCTTTCCCGGTCATCGGGATGGATACAGTTGATGGTTTTATTGTCAATACAAGTTATGAATTCATGATAGGTATAGCCTAAATAAGCAAGCATCTGGTCGTTGATATAATAGTAAGGTAAATCCGGCTCCCAATATACCCCGATCATTCCCCCTGGAATGCTTTTAGCCAAAATATCCAAGGAATGATGGTGGATCCTTCGTTCAAATTCATTTTTATCTTTATGCCAAAGTTTACAGGGATAATACGTCTCTTTCTCCTGCCAAGGATTCACTTCAGATCCGTGAAAAGAAAAAAGCTTCCACCCCTTTTCCGTATTCCGCCAACCTGCGGTGACTTGTAGTTCGAACTTCCTATTCTTGGGGTTTCCCCCCTGGGCTCTGATGTACATACGACTAAATAATAGGGCGCAACCAGCGACAACCTTCCTGATTTGCAGGGTTATAAAGTT
>CATZDY010000167.1 GCA_958417755.1 uncultured Peptococcaceae bacterium | reverse complement strand
AAATTTTCGCTGGGCTGTGGTAATGGGGATAAAAATCACATCATCTTCATCTTGCCCCATACCAGAAGAACCTTTGCTTTCCAACACACCTATCACAGTAAAGGATAATTTATTGATACGCAGACTACTGCCAATGGGATTTGTGCCGTCTGTATATAATTCATCCACAATGGTCTGCCCTATCACAGCGACATTGGTAGCATTCTTTACATCTTCTTCACTGATGAACATGCCTGAGGCCAGGGACCACTCTTTCACTGTTTGGTAAGAAGGTGTTGTACCTGTATATTGGGTGGTCCAGGTTTCACTGCCCCGGGCCAAAGTGGCACTACCACTGATGGTAGGGGACACATTGGTAACCCAAGGAAGCTCTTCTATGGCTTCACAATCATCCATGGTTAAGGTGTTCATACTGCCCCCTGCCCCCCTTACAGGCCCCATGGATCCCATGCTTGGGTTTACAGTTAACAAATTGGCCCCCATGCTGGAAATTTGATCTGTAATGCTTTTGGTAGCTCCCTGGCCAATGGAAATCATCACAATCACCGCAGCAACGCCGATGATAATGCCTAGCATGGTCAAAGCAGAGCGCAATTTATTGGCCTTAATCCCATTAAACGACATTTTTAAACTGGATTTAAATTTCATGCCCGAATGGTTCATCACAACACCTCTGCCTCTTCTGTAGGAAAGCTTCTTAGCTCTTGGGAGGCATCAATAGGCTTTTTTACCATTTTATCATCAACAATCCGACCATCCTTTACACGAATGATTCTGCTACAATGTAAAGCAATCTCCTCTTCATGGGTCACCATGACCACTGTTATTCCCTTTTCCCAGTTCAGCCCTTGCAAGACAGACATAATTTCCACGCTGGTCTTTGAATCCAAAGCCCCGGTGGGTTCATCAGCCAGAATAATAGAAGGTTCATTGACCAATGCCCTGGCAATGGAAACCCTCTGCTGCTGTCCCCCGGACATTTGATTGGGAAAATGGTCCATATAGTTGGCCAACCCCACTAAGCTCAAAACTTCTTTTGCCTTGGCTTCCATGTTTTTTTTAGCAACACCTGCGTAGACCATGGGCAACTGAACATTGGCCCTCACAGTCATGCGACCCAATAAATTAAATCTTTGAAATACAAATCCAATTTTTTGATTTCGAACCATAGCCAGTTGCGCTTTATTCATTTGCGCCACATTTTGCCCTTCTAAATAATAGGCACCTTCTGTAGGTTTATCCAAACACCCGATGATATTGAGCAAAGTACTTTTCCCTGATCCCGAAGCACCCATAATAGCCAACATTTCTCCATTTTCCACTGTTAAATCAACACCCCGGGAAGCATGGATCAAGGTATTGCCCATTTGATATGTTTTCTTAATTTGTTCTAACCGAATGGTTGGTTCCAAGATACATCACCTCTTTACTTTCCTACATAGGTGGACCACCACCGCCACCCATCGGCATGCCACCACCACGATTATTATTGTTACTTTCTGTTTTGTTCCCGTTTTCTACTGTTGTGCTGGATGAACCAGAAACAACCACTTCTCCTTCTTGTAGCCCGCCAAGTACTTCATAGTTGGTCAAATCTGAAATACCCAGCTGAACATTGCGGGTTTCAAGCTTACCATTCTTATCCATTACCAATACCATTGCTGCTTTCCCTATGTTTTTTTCTTCTGCCTCCTCTACCTGCTTTTGCTTCACTTCCATTTGTTCTCCCTTTTCTTTAATCATCTCAGGAACTGCTGCATTTTCTCCTGGTTTTGGTAAAGCTGAGGTTGCATAGGTTTTGGCAAAGGTCATAGCACTTTTAGGAACGATTAAAACACCTTCTTGCTGCTCTAAAATAATGGTCACATCCGTAGGCATACCTGCTTTTAATCCCTCATAGGATTCATCCATTTTAATCACCACATCATACACCTGTACATTGGATTCTGTGGTTGCAATGGGTGAAATACTGCTAATGGTTCCCCCAAACACTTCATCAGGAAATGAATTCACTGTAAAGGTAGCTTTTTGGCCCACTTTTACATTACCAATATCACTTTCATTGACTTGGGCTGCAATTTGTAGCTCTTCGGATATAATATCCATAAATCCCCCGCCACTGGTGCTATCATTGTTCGCACTGGCCCGTTGTCCCTCTGCTCCGCTAATGCTGCTCACAATTCCTTCTGTAGGAGAAATCAGTTTAGCAGCCTCTAAATCGCTTAGCTTCATATTCAATTGGGCTTGGGCATTGGATACTTGGGCTTGGGCTGCCTGTATATTCTCCGCATCTTCACCTTTCAACAGACTGGCCAAAGAAGCCTTGGCCTGCTTTAATTGCGCCTCAGCTTTTTTTAAATCTGTTTCATAATTATCATAATCAGCTTGGGATATTGCTCCAGCATCAAATAAGGCTTTGTTTCTTTCTAAAGTCGTTTTACTGGTATCATAGGTAACCTGAGCTGTATCTACATTGGCTTGGGCATTGTCTATGTCTTCTTGGCTTGCTCCTTTTTGCAACAAATTTAAATTGGCTTGGGCACTGGTTACACTGGCTTGAGCTTGTTGCACAGATGCTTCTAAATTGTCAGTCTCTAACTCTGCCAATAATTGGCCAGTGGTTACCCGGTCTCCCTCTTCTACATATAACTTTTTGACTATCTCTGCGCTTTTAAAACTCATGCTAACAGTTGTCACTGGTTCAATGGTACCACTGGCAGAAATGGTATCTGAAATAACCCCTTTCTGCACCATAGAAGTCAGATATTCTGCGGCTGCTTTATCAGTACTACCAAAGGTAACGTAAAGTGCAGCTCCGCCAACAATGATACAAGTAAAACCTAATAAAAATTTTTTGTGCTGCAATATACGCTGTAATATTTTTTTAGAAAAAATTTCTTTCAAACTCAAACCATTTACCTCCTCAGCCTATTATATGTACCAGCTAATTACACATAATTTAAAAAATTTTTTCCCTATTAAATCTGATTTTCATTCACCTCCCTATATATAGAAGCAAAGTTATTGCAAAACAATAACTTTAAATATTTATTTTCTGTTTTAAATTTAAATATGAGTAAAATGATTTGTGTTTTCAATAACAGTAACATTATTGCATAATAACATAAAACAAATATTGAATTATTACGTAAAATTGTAAAATTGCAGGCATCCTATTTTTTATATTTTTCCATAAATACATGATAATTGTGCCGGATTTATTGTATAAGATAAATGTGTAAGAAAAAGCAACCAATGATAACAAGCAAGGAGGAATGCCATGAAGCTAAAATAGAACAATATCCTCTAAATAAAAACAACCCAATACCTATTATGTTATTTTCTGCCATAAAACATCAATCAATCACAAATACAATACTTTAGTAATAAGATAGATTTTTACGCTTTCTAGGCAAAATCCATTTCACTGAGGCTGGAAAGTTAGCAATAAAAATAACCAGAACAACCATACACACCGAACAAACCCAAAAAAAGTATAACCAAGTTAATCAGCTAAAAGCACGGGTTCCAGAATCCCGTGCTTTTGATATAATAGTGAAGGAACAATGAATCGAGGTGCCTCTATGTTTAACATATTTTTAGTAGAAGATGAAGAGCATCTGAATGAAATATTAACCATGTATTTGCAAAAAGAAGGATGGCATGTACAGTCTTATTATGATGGTGAGTCAGCCCTAACTGCCATCCCTCAATCCCCCCATCTATGGATTTTGGATATCATGCTTCCAGACATTGATGGGTATCATGTATTGCGTAAAATCAAGGAAAATTCACCTAAAATGCCGGTTATTTTCATTTCCGCTCGGGATGAAGTCTTGGATCGCATCATGGGACTTGAATTAGGCAGTGATGATTATTTACCAAAACCTTTTTCTCCCCGGGAACTGGTTATCCGGGTACGCCGGATTCTAGAACGGGTTTACCCTACCATTGATTTTCAACAATATAACCTATATCCTTACGTTATCTCTGAAAGTAAAAGAATTGTACAAAAGGATCATGAAACCTTGGATTTAACATCCAAGGAATTCGAATTGGTTTTACTTTTTGCTTCTCATCAAGGCCAAGCTTTATCCAGAGAGCAAATCATTTCTCATATTTGGGGAGAAAATTATGTAGGAACAGACCGAGCAGTGGATGACTTGGTGAGACGATTACGAAAAAAACTGCCTGATTTGCGTATAGAAACGCTATATGGCTATGGATATAGGATGGTTACACCTTGAAAAATTCTTCTTTATTGCAAAAGCTAGTCATGATACCCAGCTTAACAGGCAAAATACCCTTAACTATAAAAATTTGGTTCATGCTTTTGCTGTTTATTTTGGTTTTTTATTTTTTGATGCTCATTATTTTTCCTTTTGTGATT
>CATZDY010000166.1 GCA_958417755.1 uncultured Peptococcaceae bacterium | reverse complement strand
TCAAGCAAGGGAAAGGGAGCCTTAAAGGCCCGCTCCTGTTCATTTTGGGTCACGCATTTTCTAAAAACATTGGCCTCCACTGGATAGGAAACATCTGCCATACAAAGGCAATTATCCCGGTGTTTCTCCCAAAAACCCCAAAAATCTTCCAGCAGTTCTACTTCAGAATCTACACTTTCACAATCCCCCAAAAGAGGATACACATTCTCAGCCACCCAGGCAACTTTGATTTGCTCCAGGGAGATATTTGTTTTTTTATAAAATTGATCTATCTCTTGGCCTGCAGCATCAATAACAATCACAGCAAGGGCAATCACTTCACCATATAACCCGTCAGTCTCTGCATCCACAAAAAAATAATTCATCAGAAACTCCCTTTCTATTCTTAATCTTACATTGTTATTTGCATTCTTATTATTTAGTATTTTCAGCAAATTGACATTATATAGACCTTTTGGCAATTCGTTTTCTTATAAAAATTAGCATCAAATCCTAAATATAATCTTTTTACTTGCAAATACAAAGAATTTTCATTTTTTAGTTTCTTATTAATTTATCTATAAACTTAATTACAATGATAACCAAGATGATAGCTCCTATAATAAAATGTAGATAAAACTCCTTTTTTATCAAAGGTTGAATAAAACCCAATATAGCAACAAGTAAAGTAAAAACAGACACTGCTATCGTCATTATATGCATTGCCCTACCAAGATTATCATTATATTTCAAATTAGCAAGTTCATGCAAACTCTCCATCTGATTTTTCAGCAAATCTTTTTCTTCTTCTATATACAAGGACTTTTGCAGCAATTTATAAATTTCTACCCCTTGTTCCTGGGCTGTTACCTCAAAAAAAAGCAACCTGTTTTGAAAATCCACATAACGCTCTTGCATGGCTAGAATGGCATTGGCATCGCTTTTTTTGATTTTGTATTTCACTTTGCTGGCCAGTTCTGCTGCCTCTTTTGAAAAGGCAAGGATTGCAGATCTTTGTACCAAAGCAAATATGGCCATTTGCATATACATGGTCAAAAAAGGATCGATTACAGTTTTTAGCAGATTTTCGTTATTTCCAGTGGCGCATACCATGGAGTGATGGGTAACGGCATGGAACGTTCCCCCTCTGTCTTCTACCTTTTCCTGCCCTACTTCGCCACGGTTCGACCAATATTCCAACCAACGGGGATAGATATGTTCTTCCAACAAAGCATGCAGCATCTGCCTATTGGGGCAGGACATCTCTTCGCCGTCAATAAAAGCAAAACGATACATCTCTTCCGCCGCATTGTTTGAATAATGAGGGGCAAAAGATTGTTTTAGCTCGCCATTGGGCTTTTTGACAAAACTGTGTCGTTGATAGGTATAACCACCTTTTTTCTGCCAATGATTCATGGTACGGATAAAATTATCATCACGTACAGCACATATAACAAACATTCTGTCGTCAATGATAGGCTTAACATAAAATTGTTTGGTATGCGCATCTACAAAACTCTCCCTTTTGCCAGAGATTTTGTACAGGTAAAGGCCTTTCCTGTTTTCAAATAAACCTTCTATATGACATGGTATGGGACGAAATTCTGTCTTCTTCTCATTCCAAGAGGCAAAATCCGAAATAAGACTCCATTTCCTCTCCTCACATTCCTTTCCTGGGGGAAAACATAGTTCAATCCTATCGGCACAAACCATGTATTGAGGATCAGCAATAAAGGGAGGGAAAATCCTGCGTCCATACTCATTGATTTTGTTCACTGTATCAATGGAGCAATTTTCATAATTTTCCAGCTCAAAAACAAGGACACCGATCCCCATTTCATATAACTTCAGTTTGATTGTCTTGATTTCCAATTTATATTCTCGGTCTTTTTTTCGAATACAATACAAAGCCTTTTCGTTGTCTTGTCCTAACAGGTCGGGATTCCACATATAATTATGCACAAGCCAATCCGGGCATTCTTTCTTTTTCCACAAAGGCCAAGGAAAACTGCATTTGCTTTTCTCTTTCTGTTCCACGGGAAATCCGTAGATTGCTTTTCGAGCCGCAGGGGTAAAGTATTGGTATTCCGCATAAGCCAACCGTCGTTCCTCTTCAGAATGAAAAAAATCTGGCAGAACATCTTCTTTTTCCCAGTCACATGTTTTCCATTTTTCTCCTAAACATTGAACAAATGCAGAAAAGCTTGTCCTTCCCCCATCGTTCCAAATGAATGGAAACAAAAATGAATGGTAGCTATAAGGCAATGTTTTGGAAGTCATAGATCTCCTCCATCCTTAAAAAATCATGTTTTCCTTGTTTTTTCACATCAATCTATTTACTGACAAAACCGATCCTTTGTTTGGATCTTTCTGGTTTCTAGAAATATGCTTCTCATCTACCATTTATCTTTTTGGTTTATAGCTATTCATCTGATTGGCCAAAGCCTGCAACGACGCAGCAGAAGGAGTCTCTATTAGCTCTGACGGCTCCTGCATCACACCATATCCCACATTGGTCTTTGCCCCCACGCCCAAATCTTTTATTATCATTTTAAAAAGCTCCAGCTTTTGCATAGCTGAAATATGCTTACTATCATGCAAGATAAACCGAAAAATAAATTTTACTTTAGGCGGAACTTTAAGCATTTTCAGAGGTATTGGTTCTGTTAGGCCGTCCAAAGCAGAATCTTCTTTATGAATATGAGGGGTAATATAATCTAAAGCCAAAATCTCCTTTTGATTTCCTTCTTCCGCCAATACGGCGTCTAAAAAAACATCCCGCTGTCCAATTCCCGGAATTTCTATGTCCCCAGTTTCCTCTTCCTGAATGGATTCCCCAAATATGGCATATTCCAAAGTTTTGATATTTACATTGGCCAATGTATGGTCCAAGGTCATCAGCAGCTCTTGGATATATTCCGGACAAACTTGAAAGGGAGAACGCAAGCATCCTTTCACAGTTGAACCTGGAATATAGGGCATGCCTGTGACATAGTCAAGAGAAAATCCCAGTTTAATTTCCTCATCCCCTGTACCACTTTGATGCAAATTACCGATTCCTACTAAGAGACCCGGATAGGCTGTTTGCAGGGTAAATGCTGATGTATCTGGTATTTGTACAAAAGGTTGTATAACAATAGAACTTGTTAACTTTTTATTGCATTTTTCAAAATATGTATTCTTTTTTTCTTCAATATCAGTAATTTTATCATAATATGCTTTATGAAAAAGATAGTGTAAGTTGGACATTATACCTCCTCCCTTTATTCTAAACTGTATAAATTCATTGCTAACTTAAGTGCTATACATGCATTATATATCTTTTCTTTTGTTTTTTGATTGTTATTCATTTTAATATATTCAAAAAGATTATGACTGCTTAATTTTTCATCCTCAGGAAGCAATTTATAAATCGCTTTTATAAGCAAAGTCCGATCAACACTTGAAAGTCCGTGGGTTTCATTGTTCTTTTCTTTGCCATCTTCATTGTTATGACTAAAAAAAGACACAGCAGCTAACAAACTACCCATGGCAACTGCTGCCCCAAAGGAGGCAATTTGTCCCCGAAATCCTTTGGGAATGGTTTTGTTCTTAGCAATACCCACCTCTTCTAATATGACAAAAGCTTCAGGGATTAAGGCATCAATTGCTTTTTTATTCATATTTCATGCCCACCTCCGTCACTTTGGTCAACCCATATCCTATGGATGCATTCCCCCCAAATTGCACGGGCTTATCCTTTTCAAAAACCAACTTATTCTCTTCATCAGGAGTTAAAACCATAAAACAGAATACACTCTTATGGG
This sequence comes from uncultured Peptococcaceae bacterium, assembly GCA_958417755.1. Taxonomy (GTDB): domain Bacteria; phylum Bacillota; class Desulfotomaculia; order Desulfotomaculales; family Desulfocucumaceae; genus CATZDY01. The sequence goes on along the minus strand of CATZDY010000166.1, from coordinate 634 downwards.
GTACAATTTCTTCATACCACAAATTTTTACTTTCTCCTTTTTCCAGTTGGTTTCGGGCTAAAACCGGTAAATCAAATCGATTAAGCTCCTTTACCAAAGCATAATTTCCACCAATCAGCTCATCTAACAATGTTTTTAAATGAATTGACTCTTTCATCTTAGTTTCTTGCCAAGATGCAACATCCTCCCCCTCAATGCTTTGAATATCTTGTCCGTTATTGGTGACAAAAGAATGACCCTGTAAGTTACATTGCAGCGTATCGATGGATATATTGCATAACTTATGGATTCCTAAACCTCGTAAAAGTCCCAAAAAGTGATTGATGATTTCAGGGGAAGTAACATTGACATAAGCAACTTTTCCTTCTGATACCCTAAGGGGGCGTGCGATAAGGGTGGCGTCTAAAAATTTATATTTCCCAGGAACCGGATTTTCCTCGCTTTTTTTGGCTGTCTCATTTTCCCCGCCAAAAACATAGGTAATACGCTCATCATCTTTACCCCATTTACGCTCAAAATGCTCCCGCAAGGCCCCTTTTAGCCCAGAAGAATGAATGGTGGGAGTTCCCAAAACCACATCTTTTTCTACTTCATTATGAATGATATTATAATTCACTTCTCCGCTTCCAACATG
>CATZDY010000165.1 GCA_958417755.1 uncultured Peptococcaceae bacterium | reverse complement strand
TATGTAGAAGAAAAGAATATTACTTTTGAAGAGTTTACAAATCAATGGTTGGAAATGTACGAGAAAAGCGGACGAATAAAGCCTAGTACCCTAACAGCCAGAAAATTAGCAACGCAACATCTTGTTGATTTTTTCGGTGGGACGAAACTAAAAAAAATAAGCAAAATGAATTACCAATCTTTTCTTGATAATCTACTAGAAGAAGGATATGCTAAAAATAGCATCAATTCATTTCATACAGCAGGCAAATTAATCTTCAAAAAGGCAGTGGAATTGGAAATACTTAAAATTGACCCCACTGTATTCTGTGTGATTCCAAAAAAACAAGAAACAGTAGAAGACCTGGAAAATGAAAAAGACTTACCTAAGTACATGGAAAAGCAGCAGCTTATTGAATTTCTTGAAGCTGCCAAGATATACGGCCTTTTCGGGGATTATGCTGTTTTTCTCATCCTTTCACATACAGGTATGAGGATAGGAGAACTATGCGCCTTAAAGTGGAAAGATATAGACTTTGATAACAAAACAATCTCTATAACAAAGACCCTTTATTGTCCAGGTGGGATGCCGGGAAGATATCAATTATTTACCCCAAAAACCAAAACTTCAAAAAGAGTGATTGATATTAGTCAAGAAGTGGTAAATGTGTTGTTGGACCATAAAGTAGCGCAGAATGAATTGAAAATGAAGTATAGAAAAACATATCTTGATGAGGATTTTGTTTTCGTGAGGAGCTCTGAGAAGTGGGCAGGATACAATTGCGACAAGGAATCTATTAGGTTTAGGTCAAAACGACTCTTCAAGATACTTAGAATGCAAAATACTTTTACTTTACACTCTTTCCGTCACACTCATACTTCACTTTTGGCCGAAGCCGGGATTGCTCTCGAAGTTATCATGGAAAGGCTAGGGCATTCTAATGATATCACCACTCGTACTATTTATTTGCATGTGACCAAATCTAGAAAAAAAGAAGCGGCCCAAATTTTTGAAGAATACATGAAAAATTAAGCTCCCCCAATGTTACCCTAATGTTACCTCACAAAATAAAAAAACCATATAAACCTTGGTATATAAGGGGTTTTTATTATTTCTCTCATATCATAAAGATAAGCACTAATGCTTCCTTTCCTCAATTGAGACAGTCTTAGGGCTCATAGACCTTAGTTGTTGATATTGTTTTTGTTGATTCAGGGGAGAGCTATGAATAGAATTGGAACGAAACGACAGGAAAATGTAATAAAAAAGAGGTCTAATGCATGCATATCGGTACCTCTTTTTTCAATTAATCCGCAAGGTCTGTTGGAGCTACCACTTTATCTACACCAGTAATCCCAACTTCTAATAAAGTCTGTTTTGTTGTGAAAAAATTATCCTCAATCAAGCGGCGAAAGGCAACCGCAAAGCGTACACCATCTTTTGCCTTGAAACCTTCAAGAAGCGCCCTGGAAATTTCAGACCAGCCAGGAACCGGCTCTTTACCAGTTTCGTTGAGCCGCAACACGCTACCCTTTATCAACAAAAGCGTGAGCTTCCCATAAATTTCCCGTATACCTGCCAGAGGACTACAACGGACAATGGCCTGCATGCAAGCACTAATCGTTGCAACCAGGGAGGACTTTTGTTCTTGTATGTCCAGCGCTTGAGAGATTACCTTGCGTGAATCTGAGGAGAAATAGGGGAATGTGTGTTGCATAACAGATTCACAAGTAATAGCAAGCATTTGGAGAGCCTCTAGGAAGGTCAGCAGATTATCGTCTAGCATCAAAGCCTTAAGTTTATAGAGTATGGTGGAATCTCCAGCAAAAATAACTTGAATACCCACACCGTTGAGTGATTTTGTCACCCCTAGTTTGTTCAGCAAGCCAATGGTACGGCGGATTGTAATGGCGGATACATGATAAATGTCTGCTAATATGGTATTGTTTGGCAGGAGTGTGCCCACTGGATAGATGCCTTGATTGATTTTGCAAACTAGATCAATGGCCACAATATCACAGTACCGCGTCCGCCCTTTACGAGGCTCCCAGGAAAAGGTCTGCTGGGCCGGGTCATCTGCATGCATTGGTACATCATTGAGATACTGCTCCAGTTCCTTAAAAAATATTTTTCCCATGGTTTTCAGTTGTTTCTTCGCTTCACGGCAACCCCCCTGAACACTTTGCTGAAAAGCGTTTGTCATATGTTGTAGGAATAGGTCAGCCCCCTTTTCTCCATGCAACATAAACAAAATATCCAAAAAAGCGCTTTCTACAAAAGCTCCAATATCATAATAGAGACTGAGTATTGTCTGGCTGCCTAGCGCTAAAAGAGATTGTTCAAATAGTCTATAAAGACGTTTTCCCGGGTGGATGCGGCCCGCCCCTTCAACCTGTTGCTCAACAGGAACCAAGCAGCCCGCATGATAGATACCCTGAAAGCAGATAGAAGGGGAGAGTAGTTCCAGGCTTTTATTCAGATCAATCAAAGCGCTAACACGATTTCGAAAAACATGGCTCCCCAAATAATCTTCATAGGGTTTTGCAAGAATAATTGTTTCCTGTCCCCGACAAAGTTTAACCAAACCATCTCTTTCAAGGGCCTTGAGGGCCCGCTGGGCTGGACAATAGGAAACTTGATACCTACGGGCAATCTCTTGGACAGAGGGAAAACGCTCGCCAGTATCATAGAACCCCATTTGTATCTGGCCCGCAAGGCTACGATAAATCATTTGTTCCTGGGTGCTGGAAGAAGACATGGCACACCACCTTTCCTGCATTTATTATATTAATACAGTAATAAAAATTCCAGATTTCAACTTACAGATAAAAGGTATTGCAGCAAAGAGGGACCAATACTTGAAAATGATGCAAATAATACTAAGAAACATTCAGAAACAGCCAACCTCCTCTTTAAAAAGACATAGGTCTGGCTTAATAGGAAAGGTGGCTGTATTAGGATTTGCAGCAGGATATAGATGTATTAGTATTTACAGCACCCCATGAAATCAGGGCACCGGCTTTTTAAGGGAAAATAGGAAACTGGTTTTTGGGGATGGATAATCCAAATCCAAATCCTCCCTAATGAGGACCATCATACGATCTTATCCAATGGTATTGAAAAAAGAAAGATTTTGAACAACCTGGAGAGAAACAGCAAAGTTGATTTGCTGGTAGAATGCTATCCAATGGTATTGTTTTCTTAATTTAATACCATGAAAAATTGATGCCTATACATAGTAAATAGTTTAATCAAAAAGCAAAGGACCTATTTTTTCCAATATATACCTTAAATTCAATGGGTGAATTAGAAGCTTTTATTATGAAGCATTTAAAAAAGTAAAAACTTCATCTAATGTTGAGCGAAGAAAATCCGAGAAAAGTACTCCTACATACGAACAAACACATTAGCCAAGGGAAAAAATCCCCTGACCATTACATTGAAGTTGAACAATATGAACTGCACCAGTAAAACCCCATATCTTACTCTATCCACTTTTGTAAAACCTCAATCAGGCGCTTCACATCAATGGGCTTTGCAATATGGTCGTTCATTCCAACTTTGCGAGCCCTTCCCACATCAGTCGTAAAAGCATTTGCAGTGAGCGCAAGTATCGGTATGGTCTGGGCATCGTCCCGCTCCAAGGCGCGGATGGCGACAGTGGCGTCATAGCCATCCATCACTGGCATTTGGATATCCATCAGGATGGCAGTATAATCTCCAGGAGCAGAATTCTTGAACACCTCAATTGCTTGCCGGCCGTTTTCCACCGAATCAACACGGAGTCCCTGTATTTGGAGCAATTCGACGGCAATTTCACGGTTTAGTTCATTGTCCTCCACCAAAAGAATCCGTTTACCAATCAAAGTGGGATGCTTTTCCTCTGCCAACATATTTGTTGTTACATCCATCCTGCTATTGGTGCAAAACTGCTGTAGGACACGCAGCAGTTTAGATTTAAAGAGAGGTTTTCTAATAAAGGCATTGGCTCCTACCCGCATAAATTCTTCTTCAATATTAGAGTAATCATAAGCTGAAATAATAATGATGGGTACATCTCCACCAAGTTTCTCCCGAATGGCCTGTATTATCTCCAAACCGTCCATTTCAGGCATCTTCCAGTCCAGGATAATGGCAAAAAAATCATCTGCACAGTCATGGGCACCCATAGCACAGTGAACCGCTTCTGTTCCTGACAGTACCCACTGCCCCCGCATTCCCAGTTCATGCAAAAGCACAGTGGCATTTTCACATGTTATCTGGTCGTCATCCACTACCAGAACGGGAAGGCCTACCAGTTCGTTATTATATATTTCATCTTCCACTCCCCAATCAAGGGAAACTAAAACTGTAAACTGACTGCCCATGCCCAATTGGCTTTTCACTTCAATGGTACCATTCATCATGCGGACAATATTTTCCGTGATAGCCATGCCAAGACCTGTACCTTGGATCCTGCTGATGCGGGAGTCCTCAGCACGTGAAAATGGTTCAAAAATATGGGGCATATATTCTCTTGGAATACCAATACCATTATCAGTAAAAACAAATTCGTACTGGCTTTTTTTAGAGATAGTGGAAGGGGTTTCATGGAT
>CATZDY010000164.1 GCA_958417755.1 uncultured Peptococcaceae bacterium | reverse complement strand
CCGGCTCCTAAGATATGGCGCTCTGCTGATTTAAAAAAAGAGCGCCATAATATTTTTGCTAAATCATTACACATTCACACCAAAACTACGGCATAATGCTTCCAAGCCACCCTGATAACCAGAACCTACGGCATTAAATTTCCATTCACTTCCATGACGGTAAATTTCACAAACAACAATGGCAGTTTCTATGGAAAACTCCTCCATCAAATCATAACGCAACACCGTTTCCCCATTCATATCATTTTCATTGGCCATCCTGGCCACCCGGACAAAAGCATTGGAAACTTGTCCAAAATTTTGCCCCCTGGCAAGGGCATCATGAATGGTAACAGTTACCGCAATTTTATGGATATTGGCAGGCAGTTTGGTAAAATCAATTAAAATGACTTCATCATCACCTTCCCCTGCCCCGGTACGGTTATCACCTGTATGTTTTACCCCACCGCTTTTATGCTCAAGATTGTTGTAAAAAATAAAATCATCGTCACTCAAAACTTTTCCATTCTCTCCTAGCAAAAAGGCGGCAGCATCCAAATCAAAATCATATCCACCGTCATATTGGTTGGTATCCCAACCAAGTCCCACCAAGGCCATTGTCATGGATTTATCAAGACTAACCCGTTGTCCTTTTGACAAATTAACTGGCATCAAAAATCCCTCCTTGGCTTTTAGCTTCTTTCTTTTAAGCTTGTTATCAACAAACGACCATTGAAAATGTTTTACCGATAGCGATTGGCCAGCTCAGAAAGCCCTGGGTCTGAAGTGGCTGCTCCAATGGCGTTAAATTTCCATTCATTTTGATATCGATAGACTTCTCCCATAATCATGCTTGTCATGTTATCGTAGTTTTCCGATAAATTATACCGACAAAGCTCTTGATTTTGATCACGATCCACAAGACGGATAAAACAATTTTTAATCATGCCGAAATGTTGGCGACGTTGTTTTGCTTGATAAATATTGACCACAAAAACTAGCTTTTCATACTGTTGGGGGATATTGGCCAAATCAATCATGATTTGCTCGTCATCCCCTTCTCCCGCACCGGTCAAATTATCCCCCATATGCGTTACAGAATTACTGGCATGTTTTAAATTGCCGAAATAAACAATATCCTTCACATCTTTCAGTTTTCCATCTTCTGCACATACGAACACAGAAGCGTCACAATCAATATTGTTCTTTTTGCCCCCAAGGATTCCGCCTAATAACCCTTTTTTCTCCGGCTGGGCTTCATCCCAGCCAAGGCCTACCATTAAATGCTTAAGCCCAGCATTCCCTTTGGTCAGATCAATCTTTTGCCCTTTTTTTAAATTCACTGACATAGGAATTCCTCCCTTCTTCCTCTATATTGATAAAGCAAACAATTTTTTCATGCGAATGATTTTCTAGGCAAACAAGTTACAGATTTGATTCAATCCTGTACCAAAACATCAAGCATTCTCTGTTAACATACATTGCTATCATCCACTGTTTGACGCTTTTGTAAACCCCAAATAATCCATTCCATACCATTGATAATTTGATCTTTGTACCTGATTCCAAGTATTTTGCCTTCTTCCTACTGGCAGCAAATCAAAGACCAGTAGGAAGAATCTCACAGTTCATCATCATTTGATATACCTATCAGGTAAATAGCTTGTTACCCCACATCCACACCAAAGTTTTGGCACAAAGCCGCTAAGCCGCCTCCAAAACCACTGCCAATGGCATTGAATTTCCATTCCCCATTATGCCGGTATAGTTCGGCCACCACAATGGCGGTTTCAATGGAAAAGTCTTCTCCTAAATCGTAACGAATGAGTTCCTCATTCGTTTCCTCATTCACAATGCGGATAAAAGCATTGGAAACTTGTCCAAAATTTTGCTGGCGTTCCTCTGCCTCATAGATGGTAACAGTGAAGTCAATTTTTTGAATATTTTCTGGTACCTTTGCAAGGTCTATTTTAATCTGCTCATCATCACCTTCACCTTCTCCTGTCCGGTTATCTCCCATATGGGTAACCGCACCGCTGGGATGTTCTTTGTTGCTGTAAAATACAAAATCTGTGGGCGCAGTGATTTTCCCGTCCGCACCAACCAAAAAAACTGAGGCATCCAAGTCAAAATCATTGCCCCCGTCATATTTATTGACATCCCATCCAAGGCCCACTAAAATCTTCGTTAATCCAGGATTTGTTTTTGTTAAATCAACTTTTTGTCCTTTTTGTAAACTAATAGGCATTATCACACACTCCTTTTTATTTTATGTTTTTTTTAAATGCGCATTACTTTTTCATCTTGTAGATATATTTGCGCACTAAGTCTACAGGGATAATTGTTACTGCTAAAATAACCACAACCATCCATTCTGTCAAGGTTAATCCATAACAACGCAGCACAACGCCACCGAAATCAGCCATCAATACTTGTATAACCACAATCAAAAGTAAAATCTTTAAAAAATTTTTATTTTTACCAAGATTATCAAATAGATTGATTTGATCTGTCCGGGCATTAAATGCGTTAAATACAGCAGCAAAAATAAAGAAAGTAAAGTATCCTGTCAGCAAAAACCTGTTATCCGCATCTGGACGGAAGAACGAATCACTAATTGGTGATAACAAAAGAACCATACTGATAGCAAATACCCACAAACTACCTGTGAGAATAGAACTCCACATATAGGGACTGACGATTTTTTCGTTTCTTTGTTTCGGTTTTTCCCGCATAAAACGACGCAATGCTGGCTCTCCACCAAAGGCAAGGGCTGCTAAGGTATCCATCACCAAGTTAATCCACAAAATCTGGGTAATGGAAAGGGGATTTTCCATGCCAATCAATGGACAAACAAAGGAAACCATCACTGCTGTCACATTGATCGTAAGTTGGAATATAATAAATTTGCGAATGCTGTTAAAAATCGTTCTGCCATACAAGATTGCTTTGTCAATAGAGCTAAAATTATCATCTAAAATCACAATATCACTGGCTTCTTTGGCCACCTCTGTACCGCCGCCCATGGCAAATCCCACATCTGCCTTTTTCAGGGCTGGCGAATCATTGACCCCATCCCCAGTCATGCCCACAACCAAATCCAATTCCTGGGCAATACGCACAAGCCTGGACTTATCCGAAGGCAAGGCCCTGGCCACCACCCGAATGTTTTTCAGTTTTTCCTTTAATGCATCATCCGAAAGGGCCATCATTTCATCTGAAGTAAGCACCATATCTGTCTCATCTTTTAACAAACCGGCTTCCCGGGCAATGGCTACAGCAGTATCCTTGCGGTCACCGGTGATCATCACCACCTGTACCCCAGCTTGCTGTACTTCAGCAATGGCAGAGATTGATTCAGGACGTACTTCATCCCGAATCCCAATGATTCCCACCAAGCTCCATTCTCCCCCTGGCAATGAATCTTCAGCCAGACCTTTATTGCTTATGGCCAATGCCAACACCCGGATGGCCCTTTCAGCCAAAGCAGCAACCTTGCCCTCAATGAGGGTGGTATCATGTAAAGGTTGCTTCTCTCCATTGTCGTCAAGATATGTGGTGCAATGATTGATAATCCGTTCAGGCGCTCCTTTGATTAAGGTCATATGATAGTCCCCATGGACATGGGTAGCAGAATATTTGTTAGCACTATTAAATGGAATAGAACTTACTTTCTTTACACTGGGCGTGATATTCCCTTTGCCAGCTACAAACCCAAGGATCGCCCTTTCAGTGGCATTGCCCCCAATGATTTTACTGTGATGTCCTTCTCCGGTTAGCATGGCACTGGTATTTTGGGTCACACTAAGAGCAAGTACATTGCTAAGTTCCCCCACCACTTTTTCATAGCTTTGATATTCATTGCCATTTCCGCTGACAAACACAATGGCCTCCAGCTGGCCTTTGGTAATGGTGCCTGTTTTATCACTAAATAAAATGTTCAGGCTCCCGGCAGTTTCAATACCCACAATTTTGCGCACAAGCACATTGTCTTTCAACATTTTCCCCATATTCAGGGCAGAAACAATGGCAATCATCAAAGGTAAACCTTCAGGTACAGCCATCACAATGATGATAACAGCAAGGATCAAGGCCTGAAGCACATCATTGAGCACATTAAATATGTTCGAACAATAGGCTGTGATTTGGATCCAATCAAAGCCATTATGAATTACAATACGTTGAAACAAAAGGGCCACGGCAATGGCAACCCCGCCAATGTAACCAAAGCGGCTAATTCCTCCTGCCAGATTGGCAAGTTTAACCTTTAGTGGAGAATCACGATCATCATCTGCTTGCAATTCACTGGCAATCTCGCCATATACAGATTTATCTCCCACAGTGGTCACACTCATCACGGCATTGCCAGAACAAACAATGGTGCCCCGGAAAACCTTATAAGGATTCAAAAAATCCATGCCTTTATCTTGATCTACGTAATCCTCGGGCATAACCTCTTTTTTGGCTTCTTTACTTTCCCCATTCAATACAGATTGGTCCACTTGAAGGCTGCCTTGAATCAAAACACCGTCAGCCGGAATTTTATCCCCAGATTGTAGCAATATGCAATCATGGACCACAATATCATCAATGGAAATCTCCACCA
>CATZDY010000163.1 GCA_958417755.1 uncultured Peptococcaceae bacterium | reverse complement strand
GAAATTGAAAATAGTAAAGTCATTATCAGCAGAGGTTTGGGTTCATCCCATCCCGTTCCGCGAATCAACAATAAGCCTGAAATTGTTATTGTGGATATTAATTGGTATTAGGGGGCTTTATGGAACAGGAACAAATCAGCGTCATTATGCCCATTTATAATTTGGAGCATTGTTTGGATCGGGCAATTCAATCGGTTATGGCGCAAACCTATCAAAATATAGAAATCCTTTTAATCAATGATGGCTCTACTGACAATAGCAGTAGTATTTGTAACGCCTATGCTGATCAAGATCACCGGATTCGGGTGGTTCATCAAAAAAATAGCGGGGTTAGTGTGGCCCGGAATACAGGCTTGGGTTTGGCCCAAGGCCAATATATATGTTTTGTAGATGGCGATGATTGGATCGAAGCAGATATGTTGCGTTTTTTATATGATCTGTTACATCAACATAGAGCAGATTTGGCTATGTGCGGATTTATTGAGGAAAATGAAAAGCAACAAGCCCTGCGCCATACGAAACCCTTTGGTACTTGTGAGATAGACCGCCAGACCGCTTTTCATTGTTATAAGCCCTATATGCAAGGATATGTATGCGCCAAGCTATTTCGTCGAGCTGTGATTGAGAAGCCCCAAGAAGATGCTTTGCGATTTGAGGCTGATTTACAAATTAAAGAAGATACGGTGTTTTTGTTTTCCTACATTCTGCGTTGTGGTAAAATCATAACTTCAAGCAAGATTTATTATCATTATATTGTCCGTTCCGATAGTGCCATGCGGGCTTCCTTTGGCCCTAAAAATTTAAGTGAATTAGAGGCTACCCAAAGGATTATTGAGCTGTTGGCAGCATATCCCCGCAGCCAAAGGGTAATACGCAACCAATATATTGATTTAAATATTCGTCTCTTGATGAACATGCTAAAATCAGAATACCGCAATCCCTTGATGCAACAACGTATGGTGTCAGTGATACGCCGAAATTTAATCCCTTATCTCTGGAATCCCTGGTCAGCTTTGCGCTATCGAATCTGTGGTATTTTGTTGGCCATACATCCCCAAATCATATCCACCTTATATGGCATACGCGCCTGGTGGCGGGGTAGGCGGAAGTAAGGAGCGTGGAAATGAACATTGAAATGACTCTTATTTCAAAAAGTCCCCATACCAGTGGGGTGATTACAGGTTTTTTGATGCTTGCTGAGCAGGGTAAGATTCAGCTAAAGTTCCATACAGATTATGCCCATACAAAGGCTTCCTATCCCTTTTTACATATGGTCTTAGTAGAAGCAGAGGGCAAACGCCTGGTTTTTGATTTGTTAGACGGGTATAATTGGAAATTAGAAGCTGTGGAAGCATTGTTAAAGCATACGGATTTTTATTTTAAACGCAGTTTTTGCTCAAAAAAGAATCAAATGATTTCTCCCTTGCATAGAAAGAAAATGCACCCCCTGGGCTTTAGTTATCACGTAACCCATCCCCATAATCCCATTGATCAATGCCATGGGCTCAAAGAACGGGCGGCCCAATTGATGCAAAAAATACGAAATGGTAGCATACGAAATGCTTTTACCACTGAATGCTTTGAAGCACCAGCAAATGATAAACAAAAGAATACCATATTGTTTTTAGCACGTTTATGGGATATGACAGGAAACAAAGAGATTGATACAGAACGGCAATATATCAATCATATGCGAATTGAGATTATCCGGCAGCTCAGAAAGCTATATCCAAACCGCTTTTTTGGGGGAGTGCAATTTTCCGGTCATGCTTTGAAGCTATGTCGAGATTTGTTGATAGCCCCAAGCAAAACCAAAAGAGTTCGTTATCTGGACATCATGAAGCAAGCGGATATCTGCATTGGCTCAATGGGTTTGTATGAATCCAATGGTTGGAAAACAGGAGAATATATTGCAGCCAGTAGGGCTATTGTGAATGAAGCACTTCGTTATGAAGTAACAGGCAATTTTATTGCTGGTAAACATTATCTTCCCTTTACAACACCGGAGGAATGTGTTGCCCAAACTGTCTATTTAATGGAACATCCGGCCTTTGTTTATGAAATGAAGCAATGGAATGAACAGTATTATCATTCCTATTTGCGTCCTGATCGCCAGGTTGCCCAGGCCTTATCCGTAGTGTTTCCTGGGTTTGCGGATGAATAACTGCCCTGGACTTTTTTTATGAATTAGTCATGGAAGAGGGATAGACAAACATGGAACCATCCTTGGTTAGCATCATTGTGCCTGTATACAATATGGGACAACAGCTGGCAGAGAATGCGAATCATTTTTTGGACCAGAGTTATCAACATATTGAGCTTATCCTGGTGGATGATGGATCCACTGATCATACCTATGACATTTGCTGTAATCTTGCCCAAAAGGACCCTAGGGTAAAGGTATTGCAGCAGAAAAACCAGGGCTCTGGTGTGGCCCGAAATTTAGGAATTGAACTAGCCCAGGGGAAATATGCTTATTTCCCTGATGCAGATGACCACCTGGAGCAAGATGCCATTGGAATTTTGGTGGAAGAGATGGAAAAGGATCCTTGCAGTTTGTTGGTTTTTGGATATCATTATATCAATGAGGATAAGACAAGCAGCAGAAAAAAAACCTATCCCTGTGTTCAATTGTCTGGGGAAGAGGTGCGCCAGCATTATGAACAGTGTATCACCATGCATGCTCCCCTTGCCATCCAAGGTGCCCCATGGAACAAGTTCTTTGTCATGGATTTAATCAAGCAATATCGAATCAGATATCCTGATTTGCGGCGCAATCAGGATGAGGTTTTCATTATGCGCTATGTGGCGCACATCAATTGTGTACGGTTTCTTGCCCAAGATTTATACGGCTATTTTGCCAACAATACCCAACGGATGTGGATGAAATTTCCCTTGGATTATTTTGATATTGTCTGTCGCTTACATCGCTACCGCATGGAAATCATTTATCCCTGGAACCCCACAAACAAAGCAGTATTAGATGCACTTTGCGGAAGCTTTGCTGACTCAACAAACAATAGCTTATTATTGCTTTTTAATCCCAAATGGAATTTAAGCCATCAAAAACGGTATCAGCTTATCAAGCAAATTGTCAATCGATTCAATGAGGAATTGCCTAATCCCCATTATCAAAGTCAATATTTACAGTATAAGTTAATTAGAAAGCGTAAATATAGCTTGCTTTATTTGCTATTGTTGCTTAAATCTCAAAAGAAAATGAGATAAAACTATAGATAAATTCATGGGAACAATAAATCATAATCAATAGCTAGCCCCTGTGTATTGGTCGTTGACCTCGGATGGTGTAAAAACCCGGAAGGTTGACATCAATTCTGTGGAGGTTTTTGGTGTAAAGCATCATATTTTTATCCGTCACTCCCTCCTTAGAGAAGTAACGGACCACCAAGCAGCAACTCTGCTATTATTTTGCCACACCAATCCTAGTGAAAGAAGATTTTTTTATTTTACATAGATAAACAAAAGCGCCTACAGAGGCGTTTTATTTTTTCAAAATGAAGCTGTTTTCAATGCACCCAATTTTGGATTTACTATTTTTTTGCTAATTCCTAGCTATCAGGCATTTTGCTGGAATGCTTTCCTTCATTCATTGGATAAACAGTTATGATATGGTGCAAAAATTTAAGGTACATATAATTATGGTTTACTATATGTTGTTCTTTTCATTATTTATTTAAAATGGGGTAAAAAAGATGAATTGGGGGGGTAAAAAGGATGAAAAAGGCTGGTGAAAAGGATGTGAAATTTTATATAAAATAATTTTAACTTTGAAATTATCGAATATATAGTATTCGTTAGTGATTTAAAGCTTTTCAGTAATAAGTTTTGGTGTTTAATTTCGTTTGCATTTTATTGGAAATATATTGAAGTACTAATATCTTTAATATATTTAAATGAATACCTTTAGGCCTTTTTAAATAGCAGCATATGTTATGCTATTAACAAATAAATAATAAAGGTTCTGAAAGATAGAAGTGAAAAGTAAAAGTGAATAAAGGCTGCTATTTGTGAAGGTAAAGTGATTTTCAATGAAATCATTGTACCAGAAGGGCAGTGGAGTTCTCAACTTTCATTTAACTTTACACTATCGAAGATTGTGAAAGGAGTGGGTTTTATGACAAAAGTTGAAATTAATTCAGGTGCTTGTGGTTTTATTACTGAGGTAGAGGCAGAACATGTAAAAAGAAAAATTGTTCGGATTAAAGTTCAATCAACCTGTCCAAATTTGCAAGAAATGATTGAAAATCTCGATAGTGAATATGATGGTTTTGAAGTTATGTTTAGTAGAGTTGGCAAAGGTCCCCTATTTGAAATGGAACATATGCCTCGTCATTCTGATTGTCCTGTACTCAGTGGAATTGCTAAATGTATAGAAGTGGAAGCCCAAATGGCTTTACCCAGAAATGCTACCATTATATTTAAAGAAACCTAGTTCCCAATTTTTTTAGTAATATAAAATTGAAAAATTTCACAGAAAAATAGTGAAATTTTATATAATGATTTGTTCCTATAAAAAGGTAAAGGAGGTCTTCCATGAGTAAGCCAATATCTAAAACAGGTCATTGTCCTTATCTAAATAAGGAACACACGATTAT
>CATZDY010000162.1 GCA_958417755.1 uncultured Peptococcaceae bacterium | reverse complement strand
TATCCATGATAAAACCAATTTTACAGGATATCAAGCAGGTGGATTCAATGAATTGGAACAAAAGCGCCTGCGGGACCTATATGACAAGCTTACCCAAAAAGGCGTGAAGTGCATGCTTAGCAATGCAGATACCTCTTTCATCCGCCAGTTATATACAGGATTTACCATTGAAAATGTAGCTGCTGTCCGTACAATCAATTCTGACGCTGAGGGGCGGGGAAAAATCCAAGAGGTTTTGATTAAAAATTGGTAGGTGTCCCAATGAGTCCAAGTGCCTCAAAACAGAAAGAAAAAAACACTGTGAACCTTGAAAAAGCATGGGAAATTCTTTTTGAAAAATACGATATTGTAAACCAAATCAGGCAAAATGGCTTTTTCCAAATTTCGGCAGCACAAATCAACACAGTAAAAGAAGCCAGGCTCATGGCCAAATTCGACCAATCCACTCAATTGCCTAAAATTTTCCGGGAATGCGGTTTCACCATTTTACCAGTAACCCGGGGAGAATACCTCATTGGCTCTTTTTCCACTTATGCCAAGGTTCATTATGATGCTGTACATCCCAAACCTGTGGAAATTCCCAATTTGCAAACTTTGGATTACACCAATCTATACAGTGAATCCTCGGCTTTGTTATTTGCCTACAACAGTGGCATTATGCAGGATATTATGCAGGCAGACAAAATCCATTTTACAGTGAACGGGAGAATGTCCTCCGGAGCCTTTGACTATTGGATTCACAATGCTGCCACAACAACTGGTAAACAAAACATTCAAGTACAAAATGCACAAATCGAGATTGATGCTGGTTATGAAAGTGAAGAAATTTTTTGCCTTTGTGAGGCCAAAAATATTGCTGTGGATGAAATACTGATTCGTCAGTTGTATTATCCCTACCGGCTTTGGCAATCCAAGATTTCAAAGCCTGTGGTTCCGGTTTTTTTGGTTTATTCTAACGATATTTTTCATGCCTTTATCTATGCTTTTGCAGATGACATGTGCTACAATTCTCTGACTTTATTGGAACACAAAGCATACACCTTTGGCAAGGAGCAGATTTCTTTTGAGGAAATTGTAGATTTATGGAGAAAAACCAAGCCAACACCAGAACCTTCCATCACCTTTCCCCAAGCCAATTCCTTTACGCGCATCATAGATTTGCTTTCTGTTTTATTTCAACGGGATCTTACGCGGGATGCTGTTACTTTACAATATGAATTTGCTGGTCGCCAAACCAATTATTATATAGCTGCCTGTGAATATCTGGGACTCATAGAACGGGGGTATTCGGATAGTGGAAAAAAAATATACCGCTTAACCAAAGAATGCCGTAGTATGATGCAATTAAGATATAAACTTAAATATATGGCCTTGATTCAAAAAATATTGCAATGCCCGGTTTTTTATCAAGCATTTGGTTTAGCCATTGCTACCCAAAGACCTCCTTCGGAAATAGAAGTATGCAATATCATGCAAAAGGCGAACCTATCCATTCAAGGCTCCACTATCCCCAGAAGATCCTCCACAGTGCGGGGCTGGATAGATTGGATCATTCGGCAAAGCCAATAATCCCCCCTTATGTTGAGTCAATCTGTTGCCCATATTTTTCATATATTCTCTGCTCTGAGGCTCACCATTGGCCTACAATACCAGGCATTCTTTTGAAACCTTTTTCCTTGCCTTCATATTCCTCCAACCTTTGGTTACAATAACATAATGATAAGATTATTACGAAAACATAGCATTACCCTATCAAAGCCGTGATAAGAAAAGACTGTTCCTGATACCATGATATTTCTTATATAATCAAGACATCATTTTTCTCTCATGGCATCACAAGATAAGCTATAATATAATGAAATATTATGCGCTTGCTCAATCAATACAATATAGGAGTGATTTATAATGAATTCCCAAATCATTCATACCAATAAAGCCCCGGCTGCCATTGGTCCTTATTCCCAAGGTGTGATAGCAAACAATTTCTTGTTTATTTCTGGTCAAATCCCGGTCAATCCTGATACAGGAGAAGTAATCCAGGGAGATATTGTAGAACAGACCAAACAATGTATGCATAATTTAGAAGCCATTTGTCAGGCAGCTTCCGTTTCCTTAGCCCAGATAGTAAAAACCACTGTATATATTACAAATCTAGACCTATTTTCCCAAGTCAACGAAGCCTATGGAAGCTTTTTTCCTCATAATCCCCCTGCCAGGGTTTGTGTCGAGGTTTCCCGTTTACCAAAAGATGTGCTGGTAGAAATCGATGCCATTGCCACCTTAGACTAAAATACAAAAGACCGTTGCTTATCTTTTTATCGACAGCAAACGGTCTTTTTACATGTTCAATTCTTTTTAGTCCGTTTTTAAGGGCATATAAGTGCCTTTTATCCATTGATATAAATCATCATAAATTTCTCTCACTTCTGGCACTGTACTCAAACGAATATTCTTTACCGTGCGGGATCCAGCATAATAGGCATTGGTAATATTACCGTCAAAATCCAAGGCATGGCCTTTATCCAATTGCTTATAAAACAAATCATAATAATATCGATGATATGTAACCCGATCATCCAGCTCTACTTCTACTCCCATATTAAAATCCTTGACCAACCCAGCCACCGCATCCATGCGGCTTTCTGGTGGGTTATCCACTGCATAATAATTGGGTTGCAAGATGGCATGACTAAATCCATAGGACCGCCAATTTTCATATCCTTGGGCACCGTAATAGGGAATCCATAAAAACATATAGTCATCGGATTTGACCATCTGGGCCACTCGATGCACCAATTCTTGTTCCATAGGAATTGTTTTATCCAGATTTTCTTTGTACCAGTACATGCCTACTAATTCCAAATGCTCATAGGAAGCCTTTTGCCATTGCTCCAATAGGTTTTGATAATAAAATTGTACAGCACGGAATCGGTTATCATAGGATTTCTCTGTCCCTACTTCCCCGGGAACAAAGGATACAGAATCACCTTCCAAACCCCAGGGACCAAAATCATTTATCTTGGTATCAGGATAGGGCAAAGTAAGGATAACCTTATATTTTTCATCTTTCCCCAAAGCTTGGTTGACCCGGGCAACAGCATCATTCAAAGCATCCAGCTGCTGGTTGGGGGTGAATAAATTATCCAAATAAGCATACCAGGCATCCTTAGTGTCAGTACTTCCAGGGAAAGGCAAAAACAACATGCTATCAAACATCTGATCCAAAACAGTGCCATTCTGGTCCACATACCCAACATAAGGAACCAAATCATCCGCCGACCAAGTGGCTATCCCATCCTCTTGGTTAATCAGCCCGGAAAACATCAAAACAAGATCTTGTAAACCAGGAACAGACAGTTGCTGATCCACTGTTTCCATTTCCATACCCCCAGGGGGCAAAATTACTGGTTTGGTCAAGGAGGATGAAGCGCTGTGAATAACCAAATGCCTGGCAAAGGCATAGACATCCACTGGGAAAGAAATTTTTACATATTGCACTGTTATGGTGGGGAATGTAAAGCCCAAAGTCCTTGTTTGGACCTCCTGATCATCCGGAGAAACACTATGCATGACTTGGCCCAAATGATACCAAGTCTTGCCATCCACTGAAACTTCACAGGTCAAATACTCGGGGATTTTAATTCCAGATCCCAAATTTTGCTGAAATTCCAGGGAAATCCCTCCAATGGGTTTCATTTGCCCTAAATCCGCAATGATGTTTCTTCCCTGTTGCCGCAGAAAACCCGTCCAACCAGGGCCTGTTGACAACAAACCATCCACTGGACCAGCATATTGTTTATATTCCGTTTGGGTAAAATAGGGATCCAAAGCCACTGGTTCTACCCTATAGGTATAGGACAAAGCATTTCCCTGCTGCATGGCCTGAGAGGATACGCTGCCTCGCTGATTTTCTGTAACCAACAAATTCATTTGACGCCATTGATTCCCTTGGTTCACAGTAACCATGGCATTGCCTGGATTGGTGGCATAAAAGGTGTCTCCCACCACTTTTCCGATGCTAGGAAGGTCAGTTCCGTAGACAACAGTATAATCCAAAGGAGATGATGCGGAAAAACCAAGTAGTGTTTCCCCTGCTTCCAAGGTAACTTGGGCTTCTATAGGAGACAAAATATTAGCCTGAGAGGTTCTCCAGCGGTATACTTGTTGGGCAATCACAGCACTTTGGGCCCTGGTCAATAAATCCAAAGGCTTAAAAGCCCCTTCACTCCCTTGCAACCATCCTTTTTGCGTCACTTGGGCCACAGCTTCCTGGGCATAGGCAGCAATTTCCCCCGCATCCCTATAGGTTACAGGACTTCCCGTATCATTGCTTTGTCCCAACTGATTCAATATCACCGCTGCGTCCTGCCTGCTGATGGGGTCGTTAGGATGAAAGAATCCCTGGTTGTCCCCTTTGATTAAACCCAATTGCCCAAAGGCTTCTACATACCCAAAGGCTGAATCTTCTTTTTTTACATCTAAAAAAGTGGCTTCATGGGGATAAACGGGCATAATCCCCATGGTTTTTGCCAAAACAGTGATAAAATCCCCCCGGGTGATTGCTTGCTCCGGAGCAAAACGTTCTGCTGTCACACCCTGCACAATCCCTTTGGCAGCAAGAAATTCAATGGCAGAA
>CATZDY010000161.1 GCA_958417755.1 uncultured Peptococcaceae bacterium | reverse complement strand
ACTGGGCAATGAGTTTCTGGTTCACCCGGCTGGCCCGCTTGGAGCTGACAAATCATTGCTCCCTTTCCTTTTCCGGCTGCCGGTGTCCACACTGCCGATCTTGGCAAACCAACATCTTGCCCCGCTTGCCTTTGACCAACAACATATATTTGCCACAAGCCGGACACTTGGTCCGGGTCACATTGTCTGCTTTAAAGGTGGCTGTATCCGCTGCCACGGTTTGCACCATCTCCTGGGCGCTCTCCCGGATGGCTTGCAAAAACTTGTCTTTCTTTTCCTTGCCCCGGGCAATATTGGTCAAGCTTTGTTCCCACTGGGCTGTTAACGCCGGGCTGCGCAAAGCTGGCACCACCAAATTGATCAGCTGAAAGCCCTTGGACGTGGGCACCAGCTCCTTGCCCTGGCGTTCAATGTAATTGGTATACAAGAGCTTTTCAATGATCTCCGCCCGGGTGGCCGGGGTGCCCAGGCCACTGCCCTTTAAGCTTTCCCGCAGCTCTTCATCTGCAATGAATTTGCCCGCTCCTTCCATGGCTGTGAGCAAAGTGGCTTCCGTATACCGGGCCGGGGGCTTGGTTTTGGCCTTATGGGCCTTGACCCCTTTGACCGGATATTCTTCCCCTTTGTTCAATTGGAACAGAGTTTGTTCCGGCAAGGCCTCCTGGTCATTCTCCTCCTTGTCCGCCCGCAGGGTAGCCACAGCCCGCCACCCCTCATCCTGGACCACCCGCCCCCGGGCATAAAAGGTTTCCCCCTGCACCAGGGTCACCAGGGTCAGCTGTTCATAGCGATAGGGCGGATACAAGACTGCCAAAAACCGCCGGACAATCAAATCATGCAACTTGCGCTCTTCTGCATTTAGCTGGCCCAAATCCACCGGTTGTTCTGTGGGAATCAAGGCATGGTGATCCGAAACCTTGCTGTCATCCACAAACCGCTTGGTAGGGGCCAAGGGCTTTTGCAGCAGTTTTTGCACTGGTTCAACGTAGGCCCCCACCTTGACGGCCTTCAAACGGGCCGTTAAGGTGGGCACAATATCCGCTGTAATATAGCGGGAATCTGTCCGGGGATAGGACACCAATTTATGCCGCTCATACAAAGCTTGCAAAATGCTGAGGGTTTGCTGGGCAGAAAAACCGAACCGCCGGTTGGCGTCCCGCTGCAATTCCGTCAAATCATAGGCCAAGGGGGCGGGTTCCTTTTTGTTTTCCCGGCGCAGTTCTGTGATTTTGCCCACCTGATCTTTGGTTTTGGCCAGCAAAGCCTCCACCTTGGCAGCATCAAACAAGCGGCCTCCTTCTTTGCCCCGCCATTCTCCAAAAAACACGCCAAAATCCGCCCGCACAGTCCAATAATCCACTGGCACGAATTGGCGGATTTCCTCTTCCCGCTGCACCATCATGGCCAAGGTGGGGGTTTGTACCCGGCCGGCATTCAGCTGGGCATTGAATTTGCAGCTCAAAGCCCGGGTCATATTCAACCCAATCAGCCAATCCGCCTCAGCCCGGCAAACCGCAGCATCATACAAGGCGTCATAGTCCCGGCCTGGCCGCAACCGGGCAAACCCCTCCCGGATGGCAGCATCGGTTTGGGAGGAAATCCACAGGCGTTGAAAGGGCTTGCGCCATTGACCCAATACCATGATCCACCGGGCCACCAACTCCCCCTCCCGGCCAGCGTCCGTGGCAATGATCAAACGGTCAATATCCTTTCTTTTCATCAGCTGGCGCACAGCCTGAAACTGGTGGGAAGTCTGCCGAATCACCTTGAGTTTCATGTCCTTGGGCAACATAGGCAAATCTTCCAATTTCCATTGTTTATATTTTTCATCATAATCCTCAGGCTCCGCCAAAGTCACCAAATGGCCCAAGGCCCAGGTAATCACATATTGGGGCCCTTCCAGATACCCCTTGCCCTTTTGTTTGCACCTTAAGACCCGGGCGATTTCCCGGGCTACGCTGGGTTTTTCCGCCAATACCAATGCCTTCATCTTTGCTTCGTTCCCTTCCCCTATCTATTGTCTGGCAAGCTGTTTTTAAACCAAGGATGCCAACCCTCTGGTTGGCCCCTCCTTTTCCTTGCCTTGCTTTCCTCACTTACGCATAAAAAACTCCTTCTGATCATACAAATGTTTGGAAAGGATGTCAAAAAAAATATTATTTACAGCCCCTTGTAGACCGATTTCTTGCCTTTGGCATATATTGTTAAAATGACCAAAACTTTCGCCAAAGGAGGCATAGGCATGGAACAAATGGAATCCATTGAAGAAAATCTCCAAAAATCCCTGGCTTTGCTCAAAGAAGCCATTGATCTCAGCGTCTCCATCCTGCAAGAGGGACACAATAAAAAAGTAAGTCATTTGTGGGAAGAAAATCTAGGCCAATTCATCAAATATGTAAAATTAAAGGGCAAGGAAAGTAAGATTCACCTGGCTTCGGAAATCAGCATCTGGAAACTTTTGAAATAGCCCCAAGAACCTTTATTGGGCTAATCTTAAAAAACTTTTCAGATACCCCAGGAATCCCTAGCCCGCCAATCCTCGGGAATCTATCACCTCTTGCAGCAAGGCATTTTGCTGTCCTTTTCTGCATCAATCCCCCTAAAGCACAGTGAGGCAACATGTAAAAAATGTTTTGTAGCCTCTCCCCGGGTCTCCATACTTCGGATCCGGGGTCTTTTTATGCCCTCCTTGGCTAAGGACCTGGTTTTGCCTTGGTTGCATAAACATCCCGCCAAGGATACAATGGAAACAACTTGAAAATCCCTTGGTCAAAGGGCTGGCTTGGTTCCTTACAAGAGGGAGGATTTATTTTTGTCCTTTTGTGTAACATATTGTCATTCAGGTACGTCCAAATACAAAGAAAGCTGACAAGCAAAACAACAGCCCTTAAAACAGCAGGGGAAACGATAATGAACCCATTTTGGAATAACAAACAGGGCGCTTTAAAGCAAAGCCGTTTTTATGGCTGCCCTTGTTTTTGGTTCCTAATCAAACCAACATAATTGCAGAAAGAAATATTGCTATGATGAGAAAAAAAAACAGGCCCCTAAACAAACAAAACATACTGATCATCGCCATTCTAGGCCTTAGCCTCTTGCTCATTGGCCTTCTTTCCTGGCTTTGCCTGCCCTTTATCCAAAAACTCTCCAACCCTGCCTACCAACAAGAATTTATGGCTTGGAGCAATTCCTTGGGGATTAGGGGCTGGCTCATTGTGCTGGGCATTCAAATCCTACAAATTATCATTGCCTTTATCCCCGGGGAACCGGTGGAACTATTGGCTGGCGTATTATACGGCGCTTGGGGAGGGCTGGGCACTTGCTTGCTGGGGTGTGTCCTGGCGTCCTCGCTGATTTTCTTCACTGTGCGCAAATTCGGCCAAGGCCTGGTTACCGCATTTTTCGGCCCAGAAAAGGTGGCCCAATTTTCCTTTTTCAATAACAACAAAAAAGTGGAATTGGTGACCTTTATTCTCTTTCTCATTCCCGGTACCCCGAAGGATTTGCTTACCTATCTGGCAGGGCTCAGCAAAATCAAGCCTTCCCAGTTTTTGGTTGTCTCCACCTTTGCCCGCATTCCCTCCATCATCACCTCCACCACCATGGGGGCTTCGGTGAGCCGGGGCAATTGGGAATTAACCCTGGTGGTTTTCCTCATCACCGCTGCCATCGGCCTTTTGGGCATCCGGTACAAAGATCGCATCATTGCCCATTTCCGCCGCCATCATGGGGGCTAAAGCAGCATGACAAAAAAAGGCCTTGGGAACCACATGACTTACTTTCCTAAAAGCCTTTTGGCAAAGAATCTTGGGCATGGAAAAATGGGCCTAGTCATAGAGTATATAGAAGAAGCAGCGAAAAAAAGCCCCTGTCTTTGTTGCTTTACGCTGCTTTTTGATGTTTGGCTTGCCTTAAGTTCAAAACAGCCCCATACTATGATTTACTTATAGGGCAAATCAGGGTATGATTGCTTATTAACCAGGAAAATGCCCTAAGGGTTCTCCCTTGCAGGACGGGACAGACCAAGTCCCCCCACCTTTCTCCCACATCTAGATGGGGCAACAAGGGATACAGGAATTTACTTCCTAACATACCAAGGGAATCAACACCCATGTCAGGGCTTATCTTAAACAAGCAACATGGGGAAAAACAGGACAAATCAGCTAGGAGGAATGCCCATGTCCTATCGGGAAATTCGCACCTTTGATGATGAAGTGTTGCGGAAAACATGCAAAATCGTCACAGATGTGAATGATTATATTCGTCACATTTTAGATGACATGGTGGATACCATGCGCCAAACCCCCTACTGCGGCGGTTTGGCAGCCAACCAATTGGGGATTTTGCACCGTTTGGTGGTAATTGACGTGGGCCAAGGATTGTTCAAACTGGTCAATCCTGTGGTCATTGCTACAAAAGGGGAACAAATCGTAACCGAAGGCTGCTTAAGCTTTCCCCAGGTCTGGGGCAAGGTCAAACGGCCCAAGCGGGTCACAGTGCAAGCCTTAAATGAATGGGGAGAAAGCATCACTGTCCAGGGGGATGATTTATTGGCCCAATGCCTGTGCCATGAAACCGAACACTTGGATGGCATTCTTTTCATTGATAAAGTCATCACCTACCTTAAGCCCCAAAGCAAATAGCCTTGACAGCCTTTGGTATTCTTTTCCTTTCCCCAGGATGCCCCTTACCTCCTCATAGTAGGCTTCAAGAACTGCTTTTAAGCCTAG
>CATZDY010000160.1 GCA_958417755.1 uncultured Peptococcaceae bacterium | reverse complement strand
ATACTGTTATCTTGGAATTTTGTCGGAAAGATCGCAACAATGCAAAGAAATCTCAATCCGTGATCTTCACATCCAAAATTACACAATCCGGTTGTTCCTGCTGAAACACTGTTTGGGCTTCCTGACAAGATTTTGCTGTTACAATATGCCTAAAACCTTCCTGATGTAAAATACCCACTACCATATGCAAAAGATCCGTTTCGTCATCCACAATGAAAAGTTTGCTATCATAAATATCTTTCATCCATTTCACCCACTTACATTATACTGCAAAACTCTACGAGGCACGGCAAAGAGAGACAAAACGTAAGGTAAAAGTAAGGTAAACTTCAGCTTTCTGAAAGCTCCTTATTTTATACTTGGCTTTAAGCAAAAGTGAAGGAGATGACCCCATGGCAAATGTAATCACCACCACAAACCTTTGCAAACAATATGGCCCAGCCATGTGTGTTAAAAATTTGAATTTACAGGTACCCCAAGGCTGTATCTATGGATTTTTAGGACCCAATGGGGCTGGCAAATCCACCACGTTAAAAATGATTTTAGGTTTAGTGAAACCCACTGCAGGCTTCATCACTGTTTTTGGCAAACAATTTACCCCCCAAAACCGTTTGGATATTCTAAGACATGTGGGTTCGCTCATTGAATCTCCATCCTATTACGGCCATTTAACTGGGGAGGAAAATTTAAAAATAATCCAAACTCTGCGCTGCACCCCTGTGCAACAAATTCACGAAGTATTAGAAATTGTCCGTTTAGAAAAACAAAAGGATAAAAAAGTTTCTCAATATTCTCTAGGGATGAAACAAAGGTTAGGATTAGCCAGCGCCTTATTAGGATATCCCAAACTATTAATTTTGGATGAACCTACCAATGGACTGGATCCTGCAGGCATACAAGAAATGCGTGAACTCATTACTTCCCTTCCCCAACGCTATGGCATGACAATTTTGGTTTCCAGTCATCTTCTAAGTGAAATTGAACAAATGGCTCAAAGTGTGGGGATTATCCACCAAGGAGAACTGGTGTTTCAAAATACCCTAACCAATCTCCAGCAGCAGCATAGAAAGACTTTGTTCCTGCGAACCACTGACAATCCTTTGGCCTTAAAACTAGGGCAAAGCCAAGGTATTACCGGGGAAATTAAAAAAAACGGATTGGTTTTACCTGATTTAGGGAATGAAGTCATAGCTTCATTAAGTCTGTTATTGGCCAAAAACCAAGTTGGTATTATACGGCTAGAAGAACAACATAAAAATTTGGAAAGTATTTTCTTGGATTTAACAGGATCAGAGGTGAGTCTTTGATGAAGTTGCTTTTCTTGGAATTTTATAAAGTCCAACGCCAAAAAATCTGGTATATGCTAGCAGGCCTATGGCTTGCTCAGCTAGGGTGGTCTCTATGGGCTATGCAATCTTACATGGCAAAAGGCTATCAAGAACTCTGGCCTTATATTCTTTTGCAGATTTCTCAAATAAATTGCCTTGTGATGCCTATTTTTATTGCTATTTTGGCATCCCGGCTATGCGATATGGAACATAAAGGTCAAACATTTCGAATATTGCATACTTTGGTGGAACCAAGAAATTCATATGTTGCAAAATATTTTTGCAATGCTTTTTTTATCCTTTTGGCTGCAGCGGGACAAGCCCTGTCCATGACATTGGTAGGAATTCTCTGGCACTTTCCTGGTTCAATTCCTTTGTTTCATATTTTAGCTTTCTTTACTACCACAAGTTTGGTAAGCCTTTGCTTGTTGGCCTTACAACAAGCCCTTTCCCTATTAATCCCCAACCAAATGATTTCCTTGGTGGCAGGTGTAATAGGAGGATTCCTAGGACTCATGGCTTTATTTTTCCCCCCAGCAATCCAAAAATGTTTTCCTTGGTCTTATTATACTGGGTTGTCCACCATCCAAAGTACCTATGATTTGCTCAATAAAACTTTACATTTACAATATACTTCATTGGATTTACCAGCTGCCTTATGTATCTTAGTGATAGCCCTTTTTTTATTTTATATAGGCCAAAAAATATTTCAGGAAAAGGAAGTGTAAAGCATGTTCCTCCGAAGTTATATCAATGAATGGCGCAAATTGCGTCGTTCTATGATCTGGTTGGCTGTATTCATACTTCCCCTTGTATCTGTTCTCATGGGAACAGGTAATTATGCCCAAAATACTGAGATTCTTCAGAGCCAATGGTATAGTCTATGGACCCAGGTTTGTTTGTTTTATAGTTATTTCTTTTTTCCAGCCTTGATCGGTATATACAGTGCTTATCTATGCCGTTTAGAACATCTCCATCATAACTGGAATACCATCTTAACTGTTCCCATCCCTTTATCTCATATTTATCTAAGCAAATTAGCTATTATAGCAAGCTTAACTCTCATCACCCAAATATTTTTAGGACTTCTATACTTGCTGGCTGGAAACATGCTCCCCCTACAAGCAAAACCTCCTATAGAACTTCTACGTTGGCTCTTGGGCGGTTGGTGCGCCTCTGTGGTTATCGGCTCCTTTCAGCTCTGTCTATCCCTGTTTATCCATAACTTTGCCCTACCAGTTGGTATTGCCCTGGCAGGAGGCATTGGTGGATTACTGTTATTGGCCAAAGGCTATGGTCTTTATTTTCCTTTTTCCCTTCTAGCCTTTGGTATGAGTGCGGTACATCCCACAGAAACCTTACCCATAACGATCTATGTTCAATTCACATGTAGCTGCCTTTGCTTTCTTTTTCTTTTTTCATATGTTGGCATTGGCAAATTAAAAAAAAGTGATATATCCTAAAAAGTAAAACATCCCACTTTCCTTTCACAAAGTGGGATGTTTTACTTTTAGAATTTGAATTGTCTGCATAATATCAATAAAAAATTTTTATTACTATATATAAAAAAAGAATTAATTATTCATACTTATTTATTCCTCATTTCTTAACATTAAAGCAAGCATAAAACCTAGCATTTAACAAGCAATTATAAGCAAAGTCATATAATTTTTAAAATCACTCTTCCCTCCCTTTAACAAAATTTTACGTTTTTATCTCTTCATGGTTTTCTAACATCATAATACCTATAGTCATTATAGAACCATACTTATAGAAATTTGAAAAGTACCCATAATAATCGTATGTTTATACCAAAGGTTGGTGCTATATGGGTACAAATTTCAATACAGGAAAACGCATTCGTTTTTTTCGACATCTGGCAGGGCTAAGTCAAGAAGGCCTTGCCCTAAAAGCAGGGATTAATCCAGGATTCTTAGGACATTTAGAACGGAATCTCAAAAGTCCTACCATTCGCACATTAGAAAAAATCGTATCAGCCCTGGACATTACTCTGGAAGAATTTTTCAAAGAAAATACCCCTCAGGATTCAGACAGATTCATTGCCATAGAGAGAATTCATTATACAGTGCGTTATCTAAATGCCAATGAAATCAACAAAATAGCTGATATTATAGAAAAAATTATATCCACAAAGGAATAATTACATGTTAAGTAATATTTTAATAAATTGTTATATAATTTTATGGTTTAATTAAAGCTCACTTATCCATTGTTTTCTTAAACTGCTATGATTAAATAAGCAAATCATCTCTCAAACCATAAATAAATAGCATTTTATTATCATATATTATGAAGTAACTTTTGATTATCAGTCATTTCTACTATGACTTATTCTAAAAACTTGCTAAAATTATATCCATCATAATCTTAAATAAAAAGACTGGCCTATAGAAATATCCAGTCTTAACATGATTCATTTTAGTTTCTCATTATCCACAAGATATTTCCACGATTTTGCAATCTTCTATGTCTCGTAATATAGGCAAACAGGAATAGCTCTTTTTTTGCTGGTTTTAACTTACTCGCAATATTACAAAAAAGAACCATACTTTCCAATTCAGCTTTGTAAATTGGAAAGAGAGTTTTTTGGGTCTTATCTCGCAAACAATAATGCACTGCCCTAAAAAGGAATAAAATCAATAAATATCCAATTGCAATACATGTTTCTTGCTTCTTATAAAGTAAAAAGAATATCGGTTTAACTCTTTTCTATCTTATAGCAACAAGGCCCTAAATTCCATTGACTGAAAAATTTTGTTTTATTATTTTATTTAATGAGACGTTCCGTATAAATTTACTAAAACAACCCCAACAACAATACATACAATCCCTATGATTCCCAAAATTTGCAGAGTTTCCTTAAACAAAAAGATGGACAACAGGGTTGCTGCAATGATCCCGATACCACACCATGTGGCATAGGCAATGCTCAAATGGATATATTGTAAAGATTTTGATAAAAAAAAGAAGCAAACACTATAGGATAAAATAGCCCCAATGGATGGATATAATTTGGTAAATCCTGCTGCATATTTTAAACATGTGGTACCCAATAATTCTCCACAAATGGCTAATATAAGATATAAATATCCCATATAATCCCTCCCTAAAGCATGCTAGTGAAAAGCTCGTTGTAATTGTGCTAAAAAAACATGACTAGTTTCAATCATAGCGGTTCTTTGAGCCATACTCATATTGGATAAAGCCTGTTTTTCAAAAAGATAAAGTTCTGTTAAAATTTTTTCAGCATACTGTCGGCCTTTTTCAGTGAAGTGGATTGTTTTATGTCTTTTATCACATGGCACCAATACTTTTTGAATAAACCCATCCTTTGTAAATCTCTCTAAAATGCTATTTACTGTTTGCTTAGAAAGCAACAGCTTTTT
>CATZDY010000159.1 GCA_958417755.1 uncultured Peptococcaceae bacterium | reverse complement strand
TGGGGACACTGTTAAAAATAGGATATGAAAAACAAAAACCAGAATATATATGCGATATTTTGGCCAGTAAAGATAGAACTTGGGCAGGTAGTACTGTGCCTCCCCAAGGATTGTTTTTAATTTCTGTGGATTATGCAAAAATATAGAAGATAATAGATTGACACTGGAAATTAAAAGTATTAAAATAAATACGTGTGTCATACAAAGCTATGAGCCCAGCTGCGTCATGATAACACAAAAAAGCAATAATGTTATTGATTGCCTTTTCAGGAGGAATTATTCATGAAAACATATATGGCTAAGCCAAACGAGTTAGAACGAAAGTGGTATATATTAGATGCTGAGGGAAAAGTCTTAGGTCGTTTAGCCACAGAAGCAGCGACGATCTTGCGGGGAAAACATCGTCCAACATATACGCCCCATGTAGATACAGGAGATCATGTCATTATTATCAATGCGGATAAAGCAGTATTAACTGGAAATAAATTAAAAACCAAGGAATACATACGGCATAGTGGATATCCTGGGGGATTAAAAAGAACCAGTTATGAAATTGTGATGAAAGATAAACCAGAGTTAGCTGTAAGAAAAGCTGTTGTGGGGATGTTGCCCCATAATCGTTTGGGTGCTGCTATGGCAAAGAAGTTAAAAGTATATCGGGGAAGTGAACATCCTCATGAAGCGCAAAAACCCGAAATATGGACTTTACATGCATAGAGATTAAACTAATAAAGCCGTTTTATCTTTTGGGAGGAGGAAAAAAATTGGCGCAAGTTAAATTTTACGGCACTGGTCGTCGTAAAAATGCAGTAGCAAAGGTATATATCTATCCTGGAGAAGGAAAGATATCTGTAAACAATAAAGATGTTTTGGCATATTTTGGTCGAAAAGCTTTAGAAATGGTAATTCGGCAACCATTGGAAATTACAGGAACAACAGGAAGTTTTGATGTAACTGTAAAAGCATTGGGTGGTGGCGTAAGCGGCCAAGCAGGAGCTGTTCGTATGGGATTGGCTCGAGCCTTAATCCAAGCGGATCCCAATTTGCGTCCAGTTTTAAAAAAAGCTGGATTTTTAACCAGAGATCCTAGAATGAAAGAAAGAAGAAAATATGGATTAAAGAAAGCTCGCAGAGCTCCACAATTTTCAAAACGTTAAAAAGGGAAGGAATATCCTTCCTTTTTTCATACCTTCCTTGAATTGCTCATAGAAATATTGATGATATGATTTGTACTGGCTATGTATTTATATGTTCAAATATGTCGTAGCCGGAAATATTTTTGTAAGTGAGCATGAAAAGGGGGAGAGCTTTTTGTGGGTAACAGTCATTCCAAAACCAAACCTTAACAGGGTATGGCTATGGGCCATTGTTATGTGTGCAGCATTATTTGTTTTTTATTTGATTTCCAATTACTGGTTTGAGCAGCAGGAGAAAGAAACCCTAAAAGCCTTATCTGTGGTCATGGTAGATAAGGTAATGGTGATAGACCCAGGACACGGAGGTATTGATCCTGGAGCCATAGGAATAAATGGGTCAGAAGAAAAGGAAATTACCTTAACAGTATCGAAAAAACTATCATCTTTATTGGAACATTCGGGGGCAAAAGTCATCATGACCAGGGAGACTGATACTATGTATTATAATCAAGAGGCTCGTGGTCTATTGGCTAAGAAACGTCAAGATTTGGCTAGGCGGGTGGCCATTGCGAATGAAAATAAAGCAGATGCTTTTATTAGTATACATGTGAATAGCTTTAAAGAAGATAGTAAACAACATGGTGCTCAAACCTTTTCACAACCAGGTTCTGCGGAAAGCAAAAAATTGTCGCAATGTATTCAAACTGAAATGATGAAAGTATTGAAAAATACAGATCGAAAGCCTAAAGAAGTGGCCGGCTATTTTATTAATAAAAAGACAGAAATGCCTGCAGTTATTGTTGAAATAGGTTTTGCTAGCAATCCCCAAGAGGAAAAATTGCTAAATGATGAAGAATATCAAAGCAAAGTAGCCTATAGCATTTATGCAGGTATTGTTACCTTCTTTCATGAAGATAAAGAATCCTAAGGATTAAATTGTTTTTATTGAAACAAATTGTAAAATAAATAGAAGCATATATAGAAATGATAATATATAAGTGATTGGTTTGGGGCAGTTATGAGAAAATTATTTAACTGCCCAATATTGATCTTAAAAGAAAACTATAGTATATTTACATAATAGTAATTTATCAGTGAAAAGTTTCACATCTGTAATGAAAAATATCGTTTGACAATTTAAGCTAAGTTTTAATAATAAAACTTATTTACATAAATTAGATAAAAGTATTGGTTTTATAAATTTGGGCAATAAAAATATGGGTGGTTGTATTGAATCTAGGACAAAAAATACGAGAATTTAGAAAAGAACGAGGAATTACGTTGGCAAAATTGGCCAATAAAATTGGAATCTCCACATCTTATTTAAGTTCAGTGGAAAGAGGATTGAGAAAACCTTCCATTCCTATGCTAAAGAGGATTAGTGAACAGTTGAATATATCCATTGGTTATCTTGTGGGAGATATGGATGAGGCGGTTACAGCTGAAAAATTGCGCCTTATGAGAGAAAACTTAAATTTAACCCTTGTAGATTTGGCTGAAATCAGTGAGTTGCCTTTTGATATATTAGAAAAATTTGAAGCAGGAACAGCAAAACCAGATGAAGATGAATTAAAAAAAATATCCGAAGCTTTAAATGTGCCTATGCGCTATTTTTTGAATCAAGGACCTCGGAATAATACCATAGGTGCTAGGTTAAAAAAGTTAAGAACAAGCCAAGGGCTAACAGTGACAGCTTTGGCCCACAGTGCAGGGGTTTCCCCTGGGTTAATTACTCAAATAGAAAAAGGACAAACCACCCCCTTATTGCAAACATTGGAAGCCATTGGTGCTGCCTTAAATAAGCCCCTTAGTTTTTTTTTGATGGAACGGGAAGATATTGATAATCTTTTGGCTACTCTGAGTCCAGATGTATTGGAATTACTTGATGACTATAAAGTACAAGCAGTTCTGCGGGTGATTAGAGAGTTTGATTCCAGTGAATTAAAATACATCATCAATTATATACATTTTTTTAAGAAAAATCGTCATCTTTTGTAGAAGGAAGTGGATTTTCGTGGATTGGGCTCAGGAAAGCGAGATACTGTTCAATCTAAGAGATGCTGTGATTGCTTTTGATGAAGATAGATTGAAACAAGGGGTTAAAAAAGTAATTGCTTATGGTTTTAGTGCCAAAAGAGCGATTTTTGAAGGCTTGGTTCCTGGAATGGAAGAAGTTGGACGTTTATATGATGCAGAGGTGTATTATATCCCAGAGTTATTGATGTGTTCAGATGTATTTTATTTGGGTATTGATTTATTGAAAGAACATTTGGTGGAGCATGAGATAAATTTGCAAGGAACTATTATGATAGGTGTTGTAGAAGGGGATATCCATGATATAGGGAAAAATATTATTAAAATTATGTTAGAAATCATTGGGTTTAAAGTCTATGATTTAGGACGAGATGTAGCTATTGATAAATTTTTAAATGAACATAAACGGTTAAAACCTGATGTGGTTTGTTTATCTTCCATGATGACCACAACCATGACAGAAATAAAAAAAATCATTAAAAAATTAAAAAAAAGAAATCCTAGTGTACTAATTTTGGTGGGAGGTGCCCCCATTAATGATGATATCGCCCATAAATGGGGTGCTTATGCTTGCGCTCATAGTGTAGAGATGGCAAAGAAAAATGTAATAGAGGCTTTGCATATATTAAAAAAAGTAGTGGATAAACCCTCTTTAGAAAATGAATAAAGAAGATGATAAACATTATAATTGATAGTGACTTTTTACTTTTCTTTAGGGAAAAATGAAAGGCTTGGATGTATTTATTTTTTCTTTGACATTGAAAAAGCGGCGGTTTATAATATAAGCAAATAGAAAGAATAATGGTTCTTTGATAATTATTCTTAAAAATTAGGCATAAAATGGTAAAGTAAAAACATAAAATAAAATAATCAAATAGTTAAAAAGCAATTTTTTTGTGTAAAAATTTAGTAATGGAAAAAAAGGTTTAAACTTAATAAGCAAAAAGTATTGTGAAAAATTCCATAATGAGATAAAATGAATGAGAAAAGATTAATGAGTAAATTGTAACAAAGGGAAAGGCCGAAAGGAGATGCGTTGCAATGATAGAAGTAACGCCAAAGGCATTGAAACAAATTAAAAAAGTCTTGTCAGCAAATAATGGAAATGTAATTCGCATACAAGAATTTACAGCTGGTTGTGGTTGATCTTCTCTCCCTGAATTGGGTGTGGCTCTGGATGAGCCCAAAGAAGGAGATTTGAGAGAAGAAATAGATGGCATTCAATTTGTAATGCAAGATAAATTGGCCAAAGAAGTAAAAGATGTGAAAGTGGATTATAAAGTAAGTATTGCAGGGAAAAATTTTGTGGTAACCAGTAGTAGTCGGGGAAATGTATGTAGTTTAAGGGATTATAATAAGTAGATTTTTTATGAATGGATTATTTAGAATATTTAAATATAAAAATAAATATATTAACATGAAAAGGTTGTGGTAAAAAAAGGAAAGAGGAGGGTGTAATAATTTATATAATTAAATAATTATATAAATAAAATTGAAAAGCAAAAAATACAATAGTTAATTGTTAAAGTATGGTATGATTGGTAGACTGAAATAAAGGCGATATTTTTATATTGGTGAATGGTTAATGCCGGCTCTACCGGAAAATGGTTTAGTATATAGTAAGTTGATTGCAAATCTAAGGGGGTTATATAAAGATGGAAGCAGCTTTAAAATTAAACAAGTTAAACATTGATACTGAGCGGGTTGATAGGTTAAAGCAATATTTATTGGATGCCCCGCAGCAGGTGG
>CATZDY010000158.1 GCA_958417755.1 uncultured Peptococcaceae bacterium | reverse complement strand
TATTTTTGTCTATGCTTTGGGTGTTATAGAATTTGCCCAAAAAGATATACATACCCATCAAGAAGTTTTGGCATGGTTAAATCATTTAGGCTTTAAAGTGAATCCCCATTCTCGCTTGTTGCCCTGTATGGAAGCTGTGCTGTCCTATTGCGAAGAATGGCAGCAAGAACGCTTTACCCTTTCCTATGCCACAGATGGTGTGGTCATCAAAGTCAATGATTTGACCCAACAGGCCCAGTTGGGAGCAACCATGAAAAGCCCCCGTTGGGCCATTGCCTGGAAGTATCCGCCGGAACAGGCCAAGACTGTGGTAAAAGAAATCAGCATCAGGGTAGGACGTACAGGGGTTTTGACTCCCACAGCTTTTTTGGAACCAGTGAAATTAGCAGGAACCACGGTATCCAAAGCCACTTTGCACAACGAGGATTTTATCCGGGAAAAGGATATTCGGATAGGCGATACCGTGGTGGTATATAAAGCAGGAGAAATCATTCCCGAAGTATTGGAAGTGTGCCAAGAGGCACGCCAG
This sequence comes from uncultured Peptococcaceae bacterium, assembly GCA_958417755.1. Taxonomy (GTDB): domain Bacteria; phylum Bacillota; class Desulfotomaculia; order Desulfotomaculales; family Desulfocucumaceae; genus CATZDY01. Next base: position 4,394 of record CATZDY010000158.1, on the reverse strand, counting down.
GGACAGGAAGAGCCCTTTGTAATGCCCCAGGTATGTCCAGAATGCCATGAACCAGTCTCTCGCCAAGAAGGAGAAGCAGCAGTGCGTTGCCATAACTTGGCGTGCCCTTCCAGGCTTAGGGAAGGTCTCATTCATTTTGTATCCAGAAATGCCATGGATATTGCTGGTCTTGGTCCTGCTGTTTTACAACAATTGATGCAAGCAGAGTTGTTACAGGATGCAGGGGATTTGTATGAATTGCAAAAAGAAGACTTGGTTCCTTTGGAACGTTTGGGGGAAAAATCTGCCCAAAATCTGTTAGCTGCCATTGAACAAAGCAAAGAAAACCCTTTACACCGGCTGTTGTTTGCTTTGGGGATTCGCCATGTGGGCGAGAGGGCGGCCAGTCTATTGGCCGCGCACTTTGGCACCATGGAAAAACTCATGGCTGCCCCGGAGGAAGAATTGGTAGCCATACCGGAGATTGGTCCCAAAATAGCAGAAAGTGTAGCCAAGTATTTCTCAATTCCAGCTCATCAACAATTGGTGGAAAAATTAAAACGCCTGGGCCTTAGTATGACTGCTGAGGAAAGGGAAACCCCTGGGGAAGAAAACAAATGGTTAGAAGGTAAAACCTTTGTTTTAACCGGAGCACTAAAAGGATATACCCGGCAGCAAGCCCAAGAACGTATTGAAAGGCTGGGAGGCAAGGTTTCCAGTGCTGTGAGCAAAAAAACAGATTATGTCTTAGCAGGGACGGATCCAGGCAGTAAATATCAAAAAGCCCTGCAATTGGGAGTAACTATATTGGATGAAGCAGGTTTTGAAAAAATGCTGCAAATCCAAGAAGAGTAAGCAAAAAAGCCCAGAATCCTTTTGGAATTCTTGGGCTTTTTTGCGTTAACAAAGTTTCTCAAACTTCATTTTTTACATGTTTATCCTGACAGCAAATACAATATCTTGGTAAAGCCTTTTCTCCTTTTTTTAGGCCATGGGGTGGCATTTGAAATTCTAAGCGTGTTCTTAAATTTGAATTTAGAATTATGAAAGATGATTTTTGAGTATAGGATTACAAGTTACATCCCAAAAGAGTTTATCATGCGCTGTTCTTTTGTTGTACATAATGTTCCGTTCGCTTTGCCACGTTTTCCTGAAGATTGCGGTAAAAAAATTGATAATCATATAGATGATAAATACCTGGCTGAAATAGACTAAGAATGGGCGGATATTCTTCTTGGTCTACATCTGTCACTTTTAAGGTACCTCTTTTCTCATCAAGATATGCCCCTGTGAAATGGGGTATTTCTTTGGTCATGTTTCCCTTATAATCAGTAAAGCAGGCCCCCAGGTTCAGCGAAGCTTTCGCCGGGGTGCTGTCTGTTTTCCAGTTCAGCGGATTGATGGCCAAGGTCCTTTGGGGTACCAAGAGGGAGGTTGTGATTGACTCTGCCTCTGTGTTAAAGGAAACAATCACCCCAGTATCCCTTTCCCCCTGGGCCATTTTGAGCTGGGGATAAGCGGCCACCTCTTCGGGAGTAACCCGCCAGCCAATGGCATAGGTGGCAACCAACAGGTCACTGTATGTTTTATCCTGAAAAAATTCTTTCATCAAGCGAATACACATATCCGCGCCTTGGGAAAATCCTGCCAGAATCAAGGGTCTACCTTGATTCTCCTGTTCCAGGTAATAGAGAAAAGCTCCTCTTACATCTTGGTAGGCCAGATCAAAATACTGCGCAGCAGCCTTTTCATCCATTTCATACACATTGAGTGTTGCTTGCCGATAATAGGGAGCATAAAGTTTGCAGGTATTTTCATAAATCCCTCGTTCCATGTTCAGGGCCCCTAGAAAACTTGTCTTGGTTTCTTCATCTTGTAGTGACATATGATAGCGCCCTGGTTCCCCTAAATCCACAGTAGGACAAATCAAAAATACGTCAGCATCCTTATTCTCCCCTATACCCCAATAGGCCCAGTTGCTTTTTTCATGATAATCAACATTGTTGTGGGTACAGCCAGTGAAGATAGCTAGGAGAATAATGCCCCAAAAAAAGATGATTCGGTGGTGATTATAATTTTTCTTCATTGTTTGCTCCTTGTTAATACGTTATTGTAAAAAATAGTTAAGGAAAAATAGACTGTATAGGATCTTTTGTATGGTATAAGAAAAACAAGACAGTGCATATTTTTATTTTCAACATGTACTTGTTTTTGCAGACAATGAGCAGAAAACTTTATCAATCAATGTTTTTTGTTATCATTCAAATTTGTCTTTATTTCTTGGGTAAAGATAGAAATTATTATGATATAATGTACTATAGTTTGGTAAAGCTTTGCAAGGAAAATGTAGATTTAGCATAAGGTTAAACATAAAAAAACGCCTACACGGAAATTTCAATGCGGCGTTTTTTTATGCTTAGCTTTTGATAACTGCAAAAGTAGCATGGGGCAATATCTTTACTTTAGTCTAAAACTGACTGTTTCATTTTTAAGAAAAATTTTTAGGATCCAAAGGGTATTGGGCACATCGCCGGGCCTCTTGTATAAAGGCTTGCGCATTTTCTAAAGGTGCATCGCATGGGGTATCACAGCCCAGACTGATGGTAAAACCTTTGGGGCTGTCCCAGGCTTTTTTAAAACAAATACGTACAGCTTGCTGAATGCTTTGGGGGGTACCCATATGGATTTCGTTGATGGGATCCACATTGCCCATCAGCACCATTTTGTCGCCAACTTCTTTCTTGGCAAAGGCTAAATCCACCAAATTATCCAAGCTAAAAATATCATAGCCACAATCTGCAATGTCTTTTAAAACAGTGGAAGTATCGCCACATATATGACAAGACACAGGCAAGGGAGCAATGGCTTTGCACCCTTCTATAAAACGTTTAGCATAAGGAATGACAAAGGATTGGAAATGTTTTTGTCTTAATAAAGTACCAGAGGCCACTGGATCTGCTACCATGATAGGCATATCCATTTCTAAAAACGGTTTGGCCAATTGGAGTAAGCCCTTGGTGGCAAAATCCAGCAAAGCATGCACCTGTTCTGGGTGGTGGTAAATAGCCTTGAGAAGCTTTTCTGCACCTAATAAAGCAGAAGCACTGGTAAAGGGACCGGAGAACAACATGCCGCAGCCCACTTCATGACCTAATTCTTCTTTTAGAATTTGTGCTGCTTCATAACAAGTTTTTGCTGTAGGATCCTTTTGTATTGTCAATACACCCAAATCCAACTGGTTTAAATCATGGATGTCTTTTAAAGGATGTTCCAAAATAGAAGGCGGTGCATCCAAAGGATTGGACATGGTAGCTCCAAAGGCAATACCCATGCCATGTAAACCATAGCCCACAGAAATGCCATCTGTACCGAATATTTCATATACCTTCTTTTGGACCTCAGCAATGTTTCTGGGACTGGCTACAGATTGGGGGCGTGTCCAACCCAGCAAGTGATGGGCCGGGGCACCATAAAAGATAGAGATAGGCATTCTATCCACTTGTTCTCCCCGGGCTAAGGCATCTTTTCTTTCTAAAGGGGTCATTTGATCATCTTTATGCACTTTCTTGCCTCCTTGGCTCATCTTTATAAAATATTATTTAAAGTATTATCTTGTGTAAATTATGACTTCTTTTTATGTATTAATTATTAAATAATTTTTATGTAATAAATATAATAGATGATGGTATTATTTATTGATTTAGTTTTTGTTTTTAGATTATATTAGCGTATCATGATTTAATATGCTTTTCAATAATTTGATTGCTACTATAAAAAAATTGCATACATATCATGGTTTCATACAATATTTTTTATCATGTTTTTATAATTTACAAGTTAAAATGTATATTGGTTAAAACAAAACTCAGATCATTTACGTCATATTTATAAAATAATAACTTCTAATCCAGCGGTAAAAGCAAATAAACCCTTGTATGTTTATTTTTTCATATGCCATCCCCCAGTTCTTTTAAGTCGTACAAATTACATCCGTAATCCAAAGTGCCTGTCAATCATTCCTTGCAAAACATCTATTTTTGCTAAAAAGATACAGTTGACTGGATAATATAAAAGTGTAGAATCTGCGGAGGTGCGGTGGCCTTTATTTGTCCCGGCAGCACACAAATCTGCCCAGTGTATTCAGCAGTATACTTATATCAATGGGTTTGGAAACATGGGCATCCATGCCGCTCTGTAGTGCCTGGGTGATATCCTTATCAAAAGCGTTTGCGGTCAGGGCGATGATGGGGATTACTGTTGCGTCCGGATGGTCGGAGGTACGGATCGCCTTTGCCGCGTCGTATCCATCCATAACCGGCATACAGATATCCATGAGAATCGCGTCATAGGTTCCGGGCACTGAGGCGAGGAATTTTTCTACTGCGATTTTGCCGTCCTCTGCTTCGTCGCAGACA
>CATZDY010000157.1 GCA_958417755.1 uncultured Peptococcaceae bacterium | reverse complement strand
TGTCTAAATGTTGTAGTAAAGTTTATATTTGAAAATGCTAATACAAGAATGAGCCAGCATAAAATAATAGCACGTTTTTTAACCCAACCTTTTACTCCTAATTTTATTGTGGAGAAAGACATGAAGAACGCAGCATCAAAGCCATTTAAAAATATTTCAAATATAATCCAAAATATAGACATTATTATAAATCACCAAATTACAGTCATGGATTTTGTCGTATAGTAAGTTTTATCGAGCCTTTATTTTGTTTAATATCAAAAACTTTTTAGCATTTTGGGTTATACTATCTTTTAGTCAATAAATAAGAAATCCTTTGAAGAAATCTGTGAGATATTGTCGAATGCAATGAATTTGGCAATTTTTTTATGTTTATTAGGGCATATGCAAGAAATATATCATTTTTTGTTGTTTTTCCTAGATTCATGGTTGACGCTAGGGGTTGTCTAAATTCATAATAAAAGTATACATACTATCAAGATAAAGGTAGAATACACTGCGGCAGGAGGCGGCAGGTTTTGGGGTCTTTTTTTACTTCATTTAATTTAAATTTATGGGATAGTTTTTCTATTGCTAGTGTCATTGATATTATCATTGTGGCTTTTGTGGTTTATAAGCTCATCATGTTGATCAAAGGCACCCGGGCAGTGCAGTTGTTGAAGGGTTTGGCTGTGTTGTTGGTGGCCACTGCGCTAAGCAGTTTGTTTCATTTATATACCTTGCATTGGTTGTTAACCAATGCTTTGACTGCACTGCTGGTGGCTTTGCCCATTGTGTTCCAGCCAGAATTGCGCAGGGCTTTGGAGAAAATCGGCAGGGGTAAATTTTTTTCCCATTCCTTTGGCAACAGTGCGGAGGGGGAAATGGAGCATTGTGTGCAAGAAGTGGTGAAAGCTGTGTTTGCCATGTCTAAGGATAAAACCGGTGCTTTGATTGTATTTGAACGAAATACCCGCTTGGAGGAATATATGGATTCAGGGGTACCCATTGATGGAGCAGTGTCTCAGGAGCTGTTGGTGAATATATTTGTACCCAATACCCCTTTGCATGACGGGGCGGTGATCATTCGGGGAGATCGGATTGTGGCAGCTGCCTGTGTGCTGCCGTTGACAGAGGTGAAGCAATTAAACAAAGAACTGGGCACGCGGCATAGGGCTGGCTTGGGAGTTACGGAGGTTTCTGACGGCGTGGTGGTTATTGTATCGGAAGAAACGGGTTTGGTGTCCTTGGCTGTGGAAGGGGTATTGGTCCGGGGGTTGGATCAGGAAACATTGACAGCCAGACTGTCCGGGGCATTGCAACAGGATAAAAAGCAATTTTTCGATTTATCCACATTGTGGCAACGGAGGTGATGTCATATGGGGATAAAGGGACAGAAAATATTATTGCAAATATCTGCCTTATTGTTGGCTATTTTGTTGTGGGTTTATGTAACCAATGATGAAAATCCCATCAAAGAGCGGGTGCTTTCCGTACCTTTGGAACAATCTGGTTTGGCAGATATTTATACAGTGGAAGGTTTGCCTGCCACTGTCACCCTGCGGTGTCAGGCCACAGCAGACAAGTTGTCCATGGTGGATGGACGTAATTTTGAAGCTTTGGTGGATTTATCCGCTGTGAAGGAAGGCAATCAGACTGTGGCCGTAAAGACCACTGCGCCTAATGGCATTCAGATAATTCAGGTAACGCCTTCTTGGGTGGATGTGACAGTGGATACTTTGGTGGAACGTGAAATACCTGTGGTGGTTACAGTAACCGGGGCGGTGGGTTCCGGATTTACAGCCCTTGATCCTGTGGTCCATCCTACCACTGTGAAAGCCAAAGGGCCTAAGCAAGTTGTGGATGAATTGAAACAAATTAAGGCTTCATTGAGTATTGCCGGGGCCACTGCCACAGTGCGGAAAAGCATTGCACTAAACAGTGGTTCTGATAAAGTTGCTTTGGAACCCACACAGGTAACGGCAACAGTAACAGTAAATCCCATGCCTCATAAAGAGGTGGCTGTGAATCCCAATATAATGGGTACTGTGGCGGAACATTATGAGATCAAGGGAATCACAGTGTCTCCGGAAACAGTGACCCTTACTGGTACCAACAGTGTATTGGAAAACATCACTACTGTGCAAACCCAGGGTCTGGATGTATCCAATGCTACCCAAAAGATCACAGGAACTGTCAATATCATGGTTCCTGATGGGGTAGTCCAAGCTGCTCCCAAAACAGTGACCATCACAGTGGATGTGGAACCTGTGGGGATTGTTCCTTCAGAAACCCCGGGGGGAGACAATACGCTACCAGAAGAGAATCAAGAGGATGAGATTTTGCAACCATAAATGAATGGAATGTTTTCCAGGAATTGTTGTCTTAAAGAATGGAACTGGATTTGGTATATTGCATAGGATGGGATAAAAGAATCATCCAGGTAAGGGGTAATAAAATATAGTTTTGGATTTATAATACAAAATGTTTCTGATGATGAGGACCGGAGGCCAACAGGACTATGGCGTCTTCTATGGGAAGAGCAAGGGCAGGGTTTTGGTATTTTTTGTTGAATCTTGTCATGGATTGAATCTTTCTTGCAATATGTGTATAATAAAACGATTGCATTTTATATGGAAAATTGATGATGAAAAGGAAAGCTTTTGGGAGGCAAGCAATGGGAATTTGGTTTGGAACTGATGGGGTGCGGGGGGTTGCCAATGAAAAATTGACCCCTGAGCTGGCTATGAAAATCGGTAAAGCAGGGGCTTATGTTCTGGCCCAAAAATCAAATGCCAACAAATCTTTAGTATTAGGCCGGGATACCCGGATTTCCGGGGATATGTTAGAGGCAGCTTTGGTGGCGGGCATTTGTTCCGCAGGGGTGGATGTATATGATGTGGGGGTTTTGCCCACACCAGCCATTGCCCATTTAACGGATGCCTTAGGGACAGCTGGAGGGGTGGTTATTTCTGCCTCTCATAATCCGGTGGAAGACAATGGCATTAAGTTCTTTGGTCCTTCAGGCCACAAATTGCCTGATGCTTTGGAAGATGAAATCGAGGGATATATGGAAGACCCTGCAGGTATTCCCATGCCAGTGGGTGGTGCTGTGGGTCGGCGTTTTATGCAGGAAGATGCGGAGGATCGGTATAGCGAGTTTTTATTGGCTACTGCCCGGGCAGATTTAGCAGGGGATGATTTGTCTGGGATGAAAGTTGTGCTGGATTGCGCCAATGGTGCTTCTTATCGGGTGGCGCCCCGGGTGATTGCTGCTTTAGGAGCTGAGGTGATTGCCATTCATCATACGCCGGATGGAGTGAACATCAATGCGCAATGTGGTTCTACCCATCCCCAGAGTTTGATGGAAAAGGTTGTGGCCTGTGGGGCGGATTTAGGTTTAGCCTTTGACGGGGATGCGGATAGAATGCTGGCAGTGGATGCCCATGGTCAATTGGTTGATGGGGATCAGATTATGGTGATTTGTGCCAGGTATTTAAAGGAAAAAGGATTGTTGCCCCAGGATACGGTGGTGGTAACTGTAATGAGCAATTTGGGCCTGCACCTGGCCTTACAGGATTGTGGGATTCGGGTGTTGCAGACCAAGGTGGGCGACCGGTATGTGTTAGAGGAATGTTTGAAAAGCGGCGCTGCCTTTGGAGGGGAACAGAGTGGTCATATTTTGTTTTTGCAGCACAATACCACGGGGGATGGGTTGCTCACAGGATTAAAGCTTTTGACTGTAATCCGGGAATCAAGAAAAACCTTAGCTGCTTTGGCAGCCCAGATGGAGCGTTTGCCCCAGATTTTAAAAAATGTGAAAGTAGAAAATAAGCAGGCGGTGATGAATAGCCAGATTTTACAAGAGGCTATTTTGCACCAGGAGGAGCGTTTAAAAGGCCAAGGTAGGATTTTGGTTCGCCCCTCAGGAACAGAGTCTTTGGTGCGGGTGATGGCAGAGGGACGGGATTTGGAAGAATTGGAACATATCATTGATGAATTGACCAAATTGGTACAGGATATTGCGTAGATGTATATCTTTTGTATCCAAGAAGGAACAATAGAGTCAGAAGAGGAATTGTTATGTACCATTAGGAAAGATGCTTAAAGGGGGTGGTAAGCGGACATAGCGAAGAAAGCAGCTGGAAATCCAAAATTGAATGAAGCGCCTGCACCCATAGATTGGGTTGACGAGGAGGGAGTGTATCGAAAGGTCGGCGGATGCTCCCCGGCGTGCCAACGCTGTGACCATTGCTTAAAACTGGGAGGCAACCCCCAGGACAAAGGGCTGTGGATTGGCAAAACGGCAAGCTTTGTTCGTAGGATAGGGCGAAGAATTGGTTTGAAGAATAAAAAATGTTTTACCTTTGCCGTGCATGGAAATGTGCGGTTTTATTTTGGGATAATTTACCTTTATTTTTGATAAAAAATATTGTAATTTGTCAAGGCAAGGAAAGCAATTTTAAGTAATTGTGAATTTGAGAAATTGAGATGGAGGTTAGACAATGTGTGGCATTATGGGATATATAGGAAGCCAAAATGCTGTCCCCATTATTTTGGAAGGCTTACAGCGTTTGGAATACCGGGGGTATGATTCTTCCGGGATTGCTGTCATTGAAAACAGCCAGATAGAGATTCATAAAAAGGTGGGTAAATTGGCCCAATTGCGTCAGCAATTGGAAGGGTTTGCTTTCACAGCCCAATCTGGTATTGGCCATACCCGTTGGGCCACCCATGGTCGTCCTTCGGACGCCAATGCCCATCCCCATGGAGATTGTCAAGGTCGCTTTGCGGTGGTGCACAATGGGATCATTGAAAATTATTTGCCTTTAAAGGAATGGCTAACCAGTAAGGGACATGTGTTTCATTCAGAAACTGATACAGAGGTTTTGTCTCATTTGGTGGAAGAATTTTATGAAGGCGATTTATTGGCCACAGTGTTGCAGGTATTAAAACAAATAGAAGGCTCCTATGCCATGGTGGTATTGTCCTTGGATGAACCAGGTACCTTGGTGGCTGCCCGGCAGGACAGCCCTTTGGTGGTGGGTTTGGGAGAAGGAGAGAATTTTTTAGCCTCTGATATCCCTGCTTT
>CATZDY010000156.1 GCA_958417755.1 uncultured Peptococcaceae bacterium | reverse complement strand
TGCCAATGATGGGGCTGAGGCTTTGGCATATCATATGGCGGGTTCTATAGAGGAATTTGCCAAATGGATGAATGAGGAAGCTCAAAATTTAGGAGCTAAAAACAGTCACTTTGTCAATCCCCATGGTCTGCCTGATCCAAATCATTATGTCACAGCTGAGGATTTGGCTATCATTGCCAGGGCTGCCATGGAGGATCCTGAGTTTAGAAAAATTGTTTCTACATATAGCCATCATGTGCAAAGAAATTTACCAAAACCTGTGCCTGGTATTCCTCAAGAGGATTTTGTGAATACCAATAAATTAATTTGGTCCAATTCTTCCTTTGGGTATGAAGGGGCTACGGGGATAAAAACAGGAACCACCAATGATGCTGGTCAATGTTTGGTGGGTTCAGCCAAAAGGGGAGACCGGGAATTATTAACAGTGGTCTTAAAAAGCCAGGGAAGTGAATTATATCACGATACCAAAGCCTTGTTGGACTATGGCTTTGATTCTTTTCAGCAAGTGGAATTAATTTCTAGCGGTGCGGTGATGGAATCAGTTTCTGTGAACAAGGGGAAAAATAGTCAGGTAACAGCCATTGCCAGTGAAGCTTTTCAATATGATTTCCCGGTGGGATTTGATACAGACACAATTGTAAAACAAGTGGAATGGAAACAAAATCCAGTGGAAGCACCAGTCAAAAAAGGGGATGTCTTAGGCTATGTGGTCTTAATGGAAGGCAAGCAAGAATTGGGCCGGGTGGCTTTGCAAGCCAATACAGGGGTAGAAGTGCGGCCACTGTTTCATTGGCGCAATTTGATGTATCCAGCATTGGTAATCATCGGGTTTTTAATGTTAAGGAAATGGATTCGGTTTTGTTGTAAACGAAAAAGAATACGTCGGTTAAGAAGCAGTAGCAGGTATTATTATTAAGCAAAATTGGTAAGCAAGATTTTATAAGGCGAAAATGCCAGAATATTTTTAAAGATTGTGGATACATATGATGTATCCTCGGTGCTTGACCAGGAAGGAATTTCAATCTATCCAGAGGTGCCCGAAATGAAAAAAGTAATGGCGGATGTGGAAAGCAAACTAAAATCCATGGATTATAAACTGACAAATCGGAGAAAACACATCCTAAGGGTGTTGTTGGAAAATAGGGATAAGCATTTAAGTGCCGAGGAGGTATATAATCTTGTAAAGCAACAGGCCCCAGACGTGGGATTGGCTACAGTGTACAGAACCTTAGAATTGTTTTTGCTTTTTGATATTGTCAATGGCATTGATTTTGGAGACGGGCGAAAACGATATGAATTTCGCTTTGATAATACAGAGGGGCATCACCATCATCATTTAATTTGTACCAAATGTGGTAAGATTATCAGTGTAGATGAGGATTTGCTAGAAGATTTGGAACACCGTTTGGGTGAAGAGCATGAATTTAAAGTTGAAGATCATCAATTGAAATTATTTGGTATTTGCAAAGATTGTTTAGAAAAAACAAATCCAGGATGATATTCTTGGATTTGTTTTTATGTATAGCCTTTTATGACACAAAAGAATCGAATTTTTGTGAAAAAAATGTCTTATTTTGTGAAGATATAGCAGGTTCGTATAGTAAATTGTGAAATAGTATGGCCTATAAGGTTAAATATAAGCGTATTTTAAAAATAAATCTAGATATATCATTGGTTTTTATATATGCTATTTGTACAAGTAATTCATTGCATAACGAATTGAAATGGGAAATAGGGTGTGATATAGTTATATTATCAATAATTGGTATTGAATTAGGGGGTGTTTTAGCATGTCCAATGATTTGTTTTTACCCAAAGTGTATGGAGATAATGTAATGACCATGATGGTCCAGGGCCCCCAGGTGTTATTTGTGTATTGGGAGATGTCTCAGAGTCATTGGGCCAGTGTGCATGCCCAAAATGGATTTTTTATGAGATTGTATCAAGTAAGCAATAGCAATTATCAAGAGCGGTTTTTGGCGGCAGAGGTACATTTGCCGCCTTTTGCTGATAATTGGTATTTTTATGATGTGTTTCCCAATGTTCGTTATGAGGCTGAGCTGGGGTATCAGGAAAAAGAGGAAGGGTTTGTGTCTGTTCTTCGTTCTAACCTGGTTCACACTCCGTCCCTTCCAGTGACAAAATTTGTACCTTCAAACATGACCCAGACAAAGAAAACAATAAAAACAGTTTTTCCCATGCAACCCCCGCAATGGTCGTGGCCTACATCTTTGTCTGTGGAAGAAGTATTAGAAACAATGCCTTTTTATCAAGGAATTGATGTGGAAAAAAATAAATGAGCCTATGAATTGAATCGTACATTTGTTTCATGTTTTGATGAAGATCGGAGGAGATTTCTATGGCTTTAGGGTACTTGTCCATGGTTTTACACGCGCACTTGCCTTATGTTCGTCACCCTGGCCAAGAGGAAATTTTAGAAGAACGTTGGCTGTTTGAAGCCATTACCAATTGTTATATTCCTTTGTTAACTGCCATGGAGAAATTGACTTTTGAAAATATTCCTTTTCGTCTCACCTTATCTCTTTCCCCTCCTTTGCTGGCCATGTTAAAGGATTCTTTGCTCCAAGAGAAATATGTGGCTTATCTGCAAAGAATGATTGCCTTGGGAGAAAAAGAAGTGCTGAGAAACCAAGGGCAAGAGGATTTTTTGCCCTTAGCACAAATGTATTGGCAAAAAGCCAAGGATGGATTGGCCTATTGGGAACAATGCCACGGAGATTTGACCGCACGTTTCAAACAATTGATGGTCGCACAAAGGCTGGAGCTGATTACCACTTGCGCTACCCATGGATACTTGCCTTTGATGAAATTAGATGAATCCAGAAGGGCCCAGGTTTCCGTGGGAATTCAGTCGTTCTTTGATGTATTCGGCTGCTATCCCCCAGGGTTCTGGCTTCCGGAATGTGGGTATGTTGAAGGGGTTGATCAGTTGTTGCAAGAACAAGGGATTAACTATTTTTTTGTGGATACCCACGGTATTTTGGGTGCTTCTCCTACACCGCAATATGGTATCTATGCGCCTCTTTTGTGTTCATCAGGGGTTGCTGCCTTTGGTCGGGATCAGGAAAGCTCTCGGCAAGTTTGGGAAAGACGAGTAGGATATCCTGGCCATCCGGATTATCGCGAGTTTTATCGGGATATTGGGTTTGACTTGGACAAAGAAGCCCTAGGGCCCTTTTTGCCCCAGGGCATTCCAGTGGATACAGGATATAAATATTATCGCATTACCGGAGAAGGAGAAAAAGAGCCTTATCGTCCTGAAATTGCCAAGCAAAGAGTGGCGGAACATGCTGCCCATTTTTTGCAATCCAGGGTAGAGCAGTTTGCCAAAACAGCTGCATGGATGGGGGATACAATTCCTATGGTGGTTGCTCCTTATGATGCGGAGCTTTTCGGCCATTGGTGGTATGAAGGACCCGCTTGGCTGGACATGTTATGCCGTTTTGCAGCCTCATCCAAAGAGCTGGAAATGATTACCCCAGGGGATTATTTGCAAAGACATCCTCAAAACCAGGAAGCCCAGTTGCCCATGAGCAGTTGGGGAGAAGAGGGCTATAGTTATGTTTGGTTGAACCCTGAAAATGATTGGATTTATCATCATCAACACAGGTCGGAAGCAAAAATGACAGAATTGGCATCCTTGTATACCAATCCTTCACTATGGGAGAAAAGGGCCTTGCAACAGGCTGGTCGGGAGCTGTTATTGGCTCAAAGCAGTGACTGGGCTTTTATTCTCAAGGAAAAAACCACAACCCAATATGCCACGGCCAAAGTAAAGGAATATCTGGCCAACTTCAATGGACTGGTGGAGCAAATTGAACATAAAACCATTGATCCGCAGTTTGTAGAGCAATTGGAAAAAAACGAGCCTGTTTTTCCTACCTTGTCATATACCATATTTGGCCATGACCAAATGCATGCAGAACAATTGGGTGGAAAAACAAAACGAGTCTTATTATTGTCTTGGGAATTTCCGCCCCGTACCATTGGAGGTTTGGCCCGGCATGTTTATGATTTGTCCGGGGCTTTGGCTTCTTTGGGCTTAGAGGTTCATGTCCTAACTTGTCCGGCACAGGGTGCTCCTGACTATCAAGTGGAACGGGGGGTGCATGTGCACCGGGTAGCACAATCCCGTTTATCAGCCCCGGTTTTTTTGGATTGGTTGGAACAGCTCAACCAAGGGATGGTGGATATTGCCAAGGAATTGGGGCAAACAGGACAGCAGTTTGATCTTGTCCATGCCCATGATTGGTTGGTAAACCGTGCAGCCCGAACCATTGCCCAGGAGATGCAGATTCCCATTGTGGTGACCATTCATGCCACAGAATATGGACGCAACCGGGGGTTATTTTCAGATTTACAGCGCAGCATTCATGCCATTGAAAAAAATTTGGTTTCCCAGGCAAAGCGGGTCATTTGTTGCAGCCAATATATGGCCTGGGAGATGGAGAAGCTTTTTTGCGCAGGGAAAGAAAAGGTGCGGGTGATTCCCAATGGTGTAAACCAATCCAGTTTACAAGTTGAAGAGAGCCGAATCATTCGTTGCAATCCCCATGGCCACAGCAACATTGTGTTTTTAGGCCGTTTGGTACCTGAAAAGGGAGTACAGGTTTTGATAGATGCCATGCCCTATGTGCTTGAAAAGGTAGGGGACGCTTGTTTACTGGTGGCAGGTCAAGGGCCTTATGAAGGAGAATTACGAGAAAAAGTAGAGTATTGGGGATTGCATGGCAAAATAAAATTTTTGGGTTTTTTAGATGATATGGGTAGAAACGGTTTGTTGGCTGGGGCTGATTTGGCTGTATTTCCTAGTTTATACGAGCCCTTTGGTATTGTAGCTTTGGAGGCCATGGCTGCAGGGGTTCCTGTGGTTGTGTCTGATACCGGAGGTTTGGGAGAAATTATTGAACATGGGGTTGATGGATACAAGGCGCCCCCAGGGAATGTAAAAATGTTGGCTACTTATATATGCGGCTTGCTTTTGCATCCAGATTTGGCCCAAAATTTTGCAGACCAAGGACGTAAGAAAATGTTAACCCGCTATAACTGGCAATATATTGAATATGAAACATCCATTGTGAATGGGGAAGTCTTAGAAATGGATAGCTTGGTTAAGAAACAAATTTAGTATCCAAAGA
>CATZDY010000155.1 GCA_958417755.1 uncultured Peptococcaceae bacterium | reverse complement strand
AAAGAGTGAGAACCATGGCCAGTGTGGTATTAAAACAGGTGACCAAAAGGTTTAACAACAAAGTAGTAGCAGTGAAGGATTTGAATATCAAAATCAAAGACAAGGAATTCGTCACTTTTGTTGGACCTTCGGGCAGTGGGAAAACCACTGCCTTGAGAATGATAGCAGGATTGGAAAAATTGACAGCAGGCGAGATTTACATTGATAACAAATTGGTAAATGATGTGTTGCCCAAGGATAGGGATATTGCCATGGTGTTTCAGAACTACGCCTTATATCCCCATATGACGGTATTTGAAAATATGTCCTTTGCCCTGAAACTAAGGAAAATACCCAAGCATGAAATCAAAGAAAGGGTTAGGGAAGCTGCAAACATATTGGATATAGGGCAATTGTTGGATAGACGGCCTAACCAATTATCAGGGGGGCAGAGGCAAAGGGTAGCCCTGGGCCGGGCTATTGTGCGCAAACCCAAGCTGTTTCTAATGGATGAACCCTTATCAAATCTGGACGCCAAATTAAGGGTTCAGATGAGGGCGGAAATCAGCAAGCTGCATCATGCCTTGCAGAGCACCATCATCTATGTTACCCATGATCAAACAGAGGCCATGACCATGGGGGACAGGATTGTGGTGATGAATAACGGATATAGCCAACAGATAGATAGTCCGCAAGTTGTATACGAAAAACCGCATAATTTGTTTGTAGCTGGATTCATGGGAAGCCCCCAGATGAACTTTCAAGAAGTAGTACTAAAAAAAGATGCAGAAATAGTATGTATTACCTTTGGTCCCCATACCATGAAACTCCCTGGCAATTTGGCTGAAGAAATAGAAAACCTGGGTTATTTGGGTAAAAGTGTCATTATGGGTATACGTCCTGAAGATATACATGAAGAACTTGTTTTGGGGGAAGCATTGCAAGATAGTGTTATGGAGGCCAGGGTGGAAGTGGTGGAACGATTGGGTTCAGAAACCTTGTTGCATGTGAGAGCAGGGGAGACAAAATGGATTGCCCGGGTCGGCCCGGGGACAACGGCCAAGGCTGGCGATAGGATACCACTGGCTTTGGATGTGAATAAAATCCATCTTTTTGATAAGGAAACGGAAAAAAATATATGTTTTGAAAGTCTATAAGCTTGGAACGAAAAGCTATTGTTTGGATGAAGTCATGCTGATAACTAAAGACTATGACAGCGTTAATAAAATGGGATAAATAGGAGAATTGCCATGGAAAGCAAAAATAAAATGGTCATTCTGCCCTGTGATTGTAAGTGCTGTATGTTTGTGGTTGAAAGAACGGAATGGGAAGATGGTGACATCAGCTACAACATCTCAATACAAGATTCTCGTTACACCACAACTACAACACCCTGTGGGGTAGAATGAAGCGTGCCGCCGCTGCGCTATTTGGCAAGCCGATTTACTTCAATGATGTCCATATTGAAGATAGGGAGAAATTCAAAAAACTCGTTGACAACATGTCGGGATTAATATGTAACGACTGAAAGGAGTAAAAATGAAACGTTACTTGTTCTATATTTCCATCATAGCTTTGATTTGTTTTTCTTTTGTTGCTTGTCAGCAGGAAAATACGCCTTCGTCATCCCAAACTACAACGTCCAATCCAATACCTTCCCCGCAAACCGTTTCTACACCTGAACCTCAATCTGCCCCTGAATCTCCTTCAATGTCTGCCAGCCTACCAGAACAAATTGAAATTACTGTCACTCGTGAGGGCATGGATGATGTTCTTATCGGCACATTAGCGATTAGCAACCGATTTGGCTATGCTGTTTATGTGTTGCCTGATTTTACGTTCTATGAAAGGGATGGCGTCGATACTATCGAATCTGATCCAGATGTATTTGTTTCCCCTGGCTTTATGCTTCAGATATATGAGGTTGATACTTCAAAACCTGTCCCAGACCATGAGAACAATGATATGATGTATTCTTTCTACCGTCATGTTGATTTAGGTGACAGAACCATTGAAATTCAATTCAATTATCCCAATACATCCGAAGCAGTTGAAGGTGGATTAGCATTATTGAACGCAATGGCAGATACTATATGCTCTGCTAAATAAGGACTAATATTTTGATAGTTTCTATTACCGCCAATCATTATGCAGTTTACCCAATGTGCACAGCCCTATCGTTTGATTGATTTTTACTTCAGGTAGCAAGTGATACATTACAAGTAGCGGGACATGTTTTATAAGTGGCTGGTTCAACTCACCGTCCGCTTGCATTGGTTCAAGCTACTTGCCTATGTGATAGGTCGGACGTGTGAACTCGTCGTGACGAAGCAGTTATAAAAAGACTGGATATAGAGGGAAGGCGGGCTTATGGGGGACACACTGATTAACGCGATAAAGACCGGGGGCGGTTATAAGATTTTCTCACTTCTGTGACACTGAATGAGAGTCAAGAGTTATTGAAAGAAAGGTTGGACGCAATGATGAACTTTAAGAAAAAATCCAAAGCCATTATCTGTGTAACATTGATTCTGACGTTGGCGATATGCTGCGGCGTTACCTATGTGGGAGCATACGCCGCCCCGATTTCCACTTTAACTAAATTTCCTATTGGTGATACAATCCCAAAAGTTGATGGTGAAAATGGACAAAACACATCTTCACCAACGCCGTCTATCGCTCCATCGCACGATTATGTTAAGGTTAACTTTACTGGTGTCTGTGTGACAGGTCAAGGCCCGGTGGGTGTGGAGCTTGTAAGGTCGCAGAATTTAAATGTGACCTTTGAATTTCTCAATATGGACAATGAGGAAAGCTGTACGTTGAAAGCAGACATAGTAGATGGCATAATGCAAATCACTGTCAACAACTATGCGCCGAATGGCATAAATGTAAACTTTGGCCCTGATTATAAAAATGTTGTTCGCGTATATATTCCAGATGCAATATATACGCAGTTTGATATACAGTCAACAGAAATGGTCGTACAAATGCAGGATTTCAACGCGCCGGTTCACGCAGAATCTAATCGCGCGGGATTTTGGCTAATTGATACAACTATATCGCAAGGAACATATAACATAAAAGCTACCTCCGGCCCAATCTATATTGAAGCAGACACCATTCTAAAGGATATTACCGCCAATGTTGACAGCGGCCCTCTGACTATTCGTTTTAACAAAATACCGACAAATCTTTACCTTGATACGACGAATTGTGGCCCTGTTGTTGAGCGGCCCGACGATTGGCCCGCAATTCATAAAGTTGGTAATAAAACACCTAAAATCGTTTTGAGCAATACAGGCAAGGCTGTTATAGATGTTCAAAGCGACAATAAAAACGAAAAATCAACAATGGAAACATTCATTATTAATGATAAAATATAGTATCAGATAGAAAATGAAACACAATTGCGCTCAATCGGCCAAGGAGAATATAGTCTTGATAAAAACTATATACAGGTTGCTGATATTCAGATGTCAACAAATGAATGGGTTCCAATAGGGACAGAGCAGAAACCATTTACAGGTAGTTACTGCGGAAATAGCTGCGAATTATTGGTCTTACAATGATAGACCCTAATGCAAAAATAATCGGACCATTTGGGTTTGCTGATGGTGCCAATATTTATAACATAACAATGCGCGATTATGATATTCAAACTGCGGGGAGGAATGTAACAGAAAAATCTGTTGCTCCTATTCTTGTATTTGGATTGGGGGATACTTGCTCCTATGATAATCAAACATATTCTAAGACAAGTAATATTTAATTCTACTTTCAACTGCATACATTGCTTCGGGCCAAACTTGGCCTGAAGTGGCTTCCCATCTGACAACCGAATACAGGAGGCTCCGGTTATGTTAGGGCGCGGAGCTGAGAGGACAAGTCGGGCGGCTTGCTGGAAGGATTATTGTTTACATATCCTTCTTTTTTGTATTGTAATAAAAAAGCCATCCTAACGGATAAACCGTCTTTTTATATATTATAACATTGAAAGTGAATGGTTGGAATAAAACGGAGAAGGGCCGCTAAGGGCCCTTTATTTCTCTGTTTTTTTGTGTTTGGGTGCCGGTTTACGGGCTGGTACAGGGGTGAGGTGAGGGTGGGATTTGTGTTTTTTGGTGCCAGAATCCGAAGCAGAGGCCTGGCTTTTTTGGTCTTGTTCTTCGTTGGCTTTTTGGGTTGCCACCAAATCCTTGGTGCGGATGAAGAAAAGGCTGCAAAGGGCGGACAGGGCTCCCAATCCTGCGGCTGACCAAAACATAAGGGGCCGGCCCTGGCTTAACAAAAGGCCGAAGGCTGGCGGTCCGATGGCTACACCGAAGAAGCGGACAGAGCCATATAGGGAGGTCACAATGCCCCGGCGTTTGGCGCTGCAAGAGCTGGTGATAATGATATTCAGACAAGGCATGGTCAAACCAGCCCCCACGCCGGCTAAGGAGATGCCCACAAAAAAGAGAATGGTGTTGTTGGTAAAAATACCCAATAGGGCCATGGATCCGGTGACAATGAAAAGGCCAATGACCACAAACCATTTCATCAAAGCGAATTTCTTTTTTATCAACAGCCCTGTGGTAAAGGAGGTTACGGTTAAGAATAAGACCGGAATGGCCAGGGCAAAGCCTTTCATGACTCCTTTTAGGTTGTATGTTTTCTCTAAAAACTCGGAGAGAAAAAAGAGGACGCCGAATAGAATCAGCAGACTAACCATGCCAGCAAAAAAACTGGACAACAACATGCCTGCTTTTTTGTCAAAGATTTGTTTGACTGAGTGTAGGTATTCCCCTATTTTTTGGCTGTTCCGGTTATTTCCCGGTTCTTTGACCAAGAACCATAGGCCTAAGATAACGGGAATCATGACCAAAGGGAAGAATAAAAATACTGCATACCAGACAATGAGGCCAATCAAAGCCCCTAAAATGGGGCTAACCACTTTGCCGAATCCATTGCTGGCTTCAACAATGCCCAGGGTTTTACTCCGTTCTTTGCCGGAAAACAAATCCCCGCATAAGGCCATGGCAATGGGAGCTGTGCCTGCAGCACCAATGCCTTGTAATACCCTTCCTGCTAATATCACGGAAAAGGCCCTTTCCTGAAGCATCAAAGCCCCTAATCCTGCCACCAATCCTCCTAAACCGTAAAGCACCAAAGAAGGAATGATGATTTTTTTACGGCCATAATGATCTGAGAGAAATCCAGCCAAGGGAATGATGAGGCCTGCGGGTACGGAAAATAAAGTAAT
>CATZDY010000154.1 GCA_958417755.1 uncultured Peptococcaceae bacterium | reverse complement strand
GGTGATATTTATGGCTTTATTGGACATAATGGTGCGGGAAAAACCACTGTGATCAAATCAATTGTAGGGGTTATCGATTTTGAGGAAGGGGAAATCCTGATTGACAATCATTCGGTCAAAAAAGAACCTCTTGTTTGCAAGGCAATGACAGCTTACATACCTGATAACCCTGATTTATATGAGCACCTGACAGGCATACAATATCTCAATTTTATTGGAGATATTTTTCAAGTGCCCCAGCATAAAAGAAAAGATCTGATTCAACAATATGCAGACACCTTTGTCATTACTTCTGATTTAGGAAAATTAATCTCCACTTATTCCCACGGTATGAAACAAAAACTGGCCATTATAGCAGCCCTTATCCATGAACCAAAGCTTTTGGTATTGGATGAGCCCTTTGTGGGGTTGGATCCCAAAGCTTCTTTACTTTTAAAAAATACCATGCGTACCTTATGTCACCAGGGCCATGCCATATTTTTTTCCACCCATGTGCTGGATGTGGCTGAAAAGCTATGCAATAAAATTGCCATCATCAAAAACGGAAAGCTCATTGCCAGCGGGGATATGGAGTCTCTCATTAAAAATAGTTCTTTAGAAGAGGTATTTATGGAGGTTGTGGAACGTGACGAATAGGATAATGGCTTTGTTAAAAGTTCAACTATTGCAATTCATGGGGTTTAACGAAATATTACATACCAAGGACAGAAAAAGGAGGGCCTCTTTGGTATTTTTAGCCCTATCCATGATATTCATTGGAGCTGTCATGGCGATTTATAGTGCAATTGTCAGCCATATGTTGTTTGTCATGGGCTTAACAGAGGCCATCTTGGGCTTAATGGTTACTGTCACCAGCTTGATTATTTTATTTTTTACCATGTTGAAAACCAATGGAACTTTGTTTGATTTAAAAGACCATGATATTTTGATGTCATTGCCACTTAAAACAGAACATATCATCAGCAGTAAGATGCTCTGGATGTATTTATCTGATCTGCTATTCATTGCTGTGGTTATGATTCCTGCAGGAATTGTATATGGATTATATACTGGCGCTGGGTTTCTTTTTTATATTATGTTTATACTCAGCTTGTTCTTTATCCCTTTGGTTCCCATGTTTGGGGCAATCTTACTAGGTGTCCTTGTGGCAGGATTGGCCAATCGATTTAAATATAAAAATGCCGTAACCATTCTGGTTTCCTTTGCCCTGGTTTTGGCTGCTTTGTATCTTTCCATGACCTTAAACCGGACCAATATGGCAGATATGACTGTTTACACCACTGAATTGATGCGACATGTTTATCATATTTATCCAATAGCCCTTTTATATACAAAGGCACTGGGAGATCAACATGTGATATCCTTTTTTGCCTTTCTTTTGCTATCCGTTGTTTGGGCTTTTTTATTTTTAAAATTCATTGCTTGGAAATATGTAAGCATCAATCATGCCTTAACAGCCCGTCATATAAACCATACCTTTCATCTGCAAAATTTGAAAACCTCTTCACCCCTGTTGGCCCTTTATAAAAAAGAATTGAAACGTCTTTTTTCCTCGGCAAATTATGTGTTAAATACAGGTATGGGGATGTTCCTTTTATTGGTCATAACCCTTTACTTTGCACTCACGGGTTTCAAACAGTTTGATGCCTTTACGGGAACTTTTATTCTCGATATCATAGGGAAATTGCTGCCTTTGTTCATTGCCTTGCTGGTTGCACTCAGTTGTACCACAGCTTCTGCTATCTCTTTAGAAGGCAAAAACCTTTGGATCCTTACTTCTGCACCAGTAACATCCAAAACCATTTTTAACAGCAAAATAGCAGTTAACCTTACCTTGCATTGGCCAATCATTTTTATTTGTGCCACTGTGATAGCAATCTATCTTCCCTTGACCTTGGCAAGTAAAATATTTATATTTATCACACCTTTGGTATTTTCCTTGTTTGTTTCTGTTATCGGTATTTTTATAAATATGAAACTACCCAATTTCAATTGGACCTCAGAAGTTACGGTGATCAAACAAAGCACAGCTACACTTATAGCCATGATTATCAACATGGCCAGTGTTCTGGTCTCACTTATTTTGTTGTTCATACTACCACTTCCCCATGAATATAGTTTGGCTTGTATCACCATTGTGGTTGCAATTATTACAGGTATATTGTATCGTTTGATGGTTAAAATCAATCTTCAATATGATTCATGATGAATTTCAGCAATCGGAGGGAAGACAATGGGATTTTCAGCTAAAAGTGATTTAAGAAAGATTCCTGGAGTAGGAAAGAATATTGAGCAAGATTTAATCAATTTGGGTTACACCTGTATAGAAGATCTGAAAGGACAAAATCCAGAAACCATGTATCAAAAGGACTGTGCTTACAAAGGATTTCAGGAAGATAAATGTCAGTTATACGTATACCGTTTGGCTGTATACTTTGCAGAAAATGAACAGCATGAACCAGAAAAGTTAAAATGGTGGTATTGGAAAGATAATTGTTATCCGTAATATATTGTATTATTTTATCACCAGGGCAAGGATTTTACATAAAAAATAATAAATAATGTAAGCAATTGAGTATGCTAAGATTCATTTCTCAAATACTTTATTGACAGATTGTTATGGGTTTGATAATATTTTAGCAAAATAAAATATTTTTGGTGTCTTTCTTTACAAAGAAAGAAGAATAGGAAAATAGGTTAGAATCCTATACGGACCCACCACTGTGTTGCAGAGCCCATGCCATTACCACCTTAACGGGAAGGGGCATAAGAAGGCAATGATGCAAAGTCAGGAGACCTGCCAAAAAATCAATGAGGAACGAAGGTAAAGTTCACATCTTTATAGGTGTGAGCTTTTTTTATTGAAGAAAGGAAGAAAGCATTGAAGGCGTATGTACTGACCCAACGGGAAACATTATGTGAACAAAATCGTCCCATTCCCCAACCAGACAAAGGAGAAGTAGTCATTCGGTTGGAGAGGTGCGGTATTTGCAGAACAGACAGAAAAGCCTACCATACAGGACAAAGGGACCTACATATGCCAAGGGTTCTGGGACATGAAATTGCAGGTACCATTGTATCCGTAGACTCCACAGTGAATACCTATCAAAAGGGTATGCGGGTTGCTGTTCATCCAGGTATTTTTTGTGGAACTTGTGAAACCTGTATGACAGGAAAAGACCAACTTTGTGAAGCAATGCAAATATTAGGATTTCATCTGGATGGCGGGTTTCAAGAATATTGCCTCATCCCTGCAATAGGAGTAAAACAAGGTGTTATTTTACCCTTGCCCGATTCTTTATCCTTTGCCAAGGCAGTATTGGCTGAACCTCTGGCCTGTGCCATCAATATGATGGGCCCCTTACAGGCAACAGAAAAAGATAGACTTCTCATTATCGGGGCAGGAGCATTGGGCATATTAACGGCTAAATTATGGCAATCCCAAGGATGTAGTGAAATCAGTTTCATTGAACCAGAAGAATATAAAAGGAAACTTGCTGTTCAAATGGGGTTTACTGTATATCAAGACAAGGAAGATTTTTTGCAGGCAAAACGACCATATCCCACAGTGGCTATCCCCTGTTGTCCGCAAAATGATGGGTTCTATACCGCTATTCAGCTTCTTTGTAAAGGAGGACGATTGGGATTCTTCAGCGGTCTTTCTTCTGATAGTCCATTGAACAACAAATTGATCAATGAACTACATTACAAGGAATTGTGTTTATATGGGGCCTATGGATGTGCTTTACAACATACAAAAACAGCATTGCAACTTTTAGCCGACAAAATTGTTACAAATGATATGCCAATCACTGAAGTTTCTTTTCATCAATTGGAAGAAAACTTAAAAGATATTGCCCACAAAGATTCACTCATCTCTGCCTTAACCTTTTAGAAAGGAGGAGGAATGACAAATAACAAGTCATTCCAAGTGAACTGATATGAATACATTTTCCACAGCCATTACCAAATTACTTCATAAGGAAAACCTCTCCTACGAAGAAATGAATGTTCATTTTAAAAGAATTTTGCAAAACCAAGAATCTGATATGCACCAAGGCGCCTTTTTGGCTGCATTGGCTGCCAAAGGGGAAACCCCTGATGAAACCAGGGCTGTATGGCAAAATATCATTGAACATGATACAGTAATTGCAAGACCCAATGTAAATGGCCCTATTGTAGAAAATAGCGGAACAGGTATGGATAGTGTAAAAACCTTTAACATCAGTACTTTAGCTGCTTTGTGTGCTGCAGCCGGGGGGGTAACCATTGCGCGTCATGGTTCTAGGGCCATCACCTCTACTTGTGGGGCAGTGGATATCCTAGAGCAAGTAGGAGTGGGAGTCGAAGTTTCTCCCATGGTGGTAAAGCAAAGCATTGAGGAAGCGGGCATAGGGTTATTCAATGGAATGAGCTCTTTGGTGCATCCTGTGGCTTTAGGAAGAATTTTGAGTCAAATATCCTTCGGCACTGTATTAAATACTGCTGCCTCTCTGGCAAACCCTGCTATGCCCAATTATGCAGTTAGAGGGGTATATGCGAAGGATATGCTCATTCCTGTGGCCAATATCATGAAAAAAATCGGTTTACAAAGAGCCATTGTGATTCATGGCACAACCAATGACGGTCAGGGGGGCTTGGATGAAGCATCTACCTTGGGAGAAACATATTATGCCAAATTAAATGCCCAAGGAACCATTGAAACAGGTACCTTTGCACCGGAAGATTTAGGAATCCAAAGGTCAGATGTGGAAGAAATTCGTTCCATTGGAAATGCCCAAGCAGAACGACAACGATTTTTAGCCATTTTGTGTGGCAAAGGAACCCAGGCCCAAATGGATATCGTTTGTCTCAACAGTGCTTTTATTTTGGAACTAACAGATAAAGTAAAATCCTTACAAGAAGGATTTGAAAAATCAAGAGAATTATTGGCCACTGGTAAAGCGCTAGATAAACTAAAAGACTGGATTTCTGTTCAAAACAATGAAGAAGATAAAATACCAGCTTTGCACCAATTGGAAAAGATGGTCAAGGAGATTTAGCCAATGGAATTATATGCCTTAAAATCAGGAGCCCAATATTTAAAAAAAATAGAAACTGGAGTTAAAAAGGTAGAATTGGCCAAAGCCAGTGTATATCAAAATCTGGAGGAAGTTCTAATTTTAAAAAATATAGCCGAACAGGCAGGATATCAGGATTTTCATTGTATCAAGCTCATACTATCTGAAACAGAGATTCCTATACCAACAAAGGAAAAGCCATAAAATGATAAAAGTATCTGAAGGAATGAGTAAACGAAAAGCTTATCAAGCTTTCCATATTCCCTGTCA
>CATZDY010000153.1 GCA_958417755.1 uncultured Peptococcaceae bacterium | reverse complement strand
AATGCCTGCCCCGTGCATGGGGTACACGACCTTATCTCCTACACTGTACAATGCCGGCCCCCCTTTAGTTTTAAATTACTGTATTTAGTATACCACAATGAAATGCTTATGTCAAAAAATTAATATTTTAGCATAGCTATGATATTACTGTCAACATGAAGTTTACGGAGCAGCGTTTGACAGGACAAGGGATCCCCATGTATAATGAGGCAAAGTTCAAAATACATTAAATTTTAAAGGAGTGAAACCGTTTTGAATGAAGAAAAGACCCTTACCAATTTCCAAAGCACGGTTTCAGATCTTCTTATCTACAATAAAAGTATTCTTGATGCTCTAGCAAAATTCCAAGAATCCAATGCCCATCTAAACAAAACAATAGTAAAATCTGTTACTTCCTGTGGATGTACTCAAATCATAGCATCTAAAAAGGAGATCCCGGTTGACGCATCCTTTGCTGATTTGAAACATATTCTAGATACCCATTTACAAGGTACCCTTTGTGAAAACTGCCAGGAAATCATCGAAAAATCCGTAGGAACATGTTTATTTTACTTATTGGCATTGTGTAATTTATTACACATTCATATTGATGATGTTATCGCAAAAGAAGAAAAACATTTGAAAATATTGGGTTTGTATAATTTAGCATAACTTCTAAACGTATTTTGATGTAGAAATAAAAGTTAACAAAAACAAAGGGAATGGCTAACTCCTATCCCTTTGTTTTACTGTTTCACCTTTTACTATCTTACCAAGTATACCTTTCCTGTCTTAACTGTTCACGATACCGGCTCAATCCATCTTTAATGGATCGGGCCCGCACCTCACCAATTCCTTCCACAGCATCTAATTCTTGAATGGATGCATTTAAAATATTTTTTAAAGACCCAAATTGCTTAATTAGATTTTCTATGACTAAAAACGGTAAGCGTGGAATCTTATCCAGAACCCTATATCCTTTAGGATACACTGGCTGTTCAAGAATACTTGAAGTGCTAGGAAACCCTAGAGCTTTTGTGATTAAAGGAAGCTCTAATAAATCTTCTGACGGCCAGGTATTCACCACTTCCATGATATCCCGAGGTGTTTTATCTTCCATAATGACGGCATAATCCCGAATCACCAATAAGCCTTCTTCTTCAACGTTGGCCACCAGCTCTTCCATTTGCATGGTAATCAGTCTACCTTCAACACCTAATTCGCTGATGTATCGCTCAATTTCTTTCACCACTCGCAACACCATCTCCACCCTTTGAATGGATCTAGCTACATCAAAAAGAGATACAGATTCTTCAATCTCTAATATACTTAATTCTACCAAAACTTTATCCAAGACATTCCGATATTTTTCTAAGGTTTGTATTGCTTGATTGGCTTTGGTTAAAATCACTCCCAAATCCCGCAATACATATTTTATATTCCCTTTATACACAGTAATCACATTGCGACGTTGGGAAATGGAAACCACTAAAGAATCTGTTTGTTTGGCCACTCTTTCTGCTGTTCTATGGCGAATACCTGTTTCACTGGAAGGAATACTAAGATTCGGAACAAGCTGTGTATTGGCAAATAGAATTTGCTTCAAATCCTTTGCTAAAACAATTGCTCCATCCATTTTGGCCAGTTCATATAAATTGGCTGGCGTAAATGGTGCATTAACAGTAAATCCTCCTTCAACGATTTCCAAAATTTCTGGTTCATCACCAACCAAAATCAGGGCACCAGTTTTTGCTTTTAAAATACTCTCTAAACCATCTCGCAGTGGTGTTCCTGGTGCCACTGTCCTAAGTACCCATAACAGCTTATCTTCCAAATTTACCCCTCACCCTCTAGCTATAAAGCAATTTCTACGGCCTCTGCCAAGGTACTGGCATTGAATATATGAATGGATGTATTCTTTACAAAGTCCCTTGCTAGTTTCTGCTGAGGCACAATACAGTGGGTAAAACCCAAGCGAGAAGCTTCGGTTAATCTTTTTTCCAAATTGGATACTGGTCTCATTTCTCCAGTTAAGCCAATCTCGCCTATGGCCACTAAGCCTTTTTTTACCTGTATATCTTTAAAACTCGATACCACAGCTAAAGCTACCCCTAAATCAACCGCTGGTTCATACAAACGTACCCCACCTACAGCATTTACATAGGCATCCTGCCCACCTAAACCAAAACCCATTCTTTTCTCTAAAACAGCTAAAATCAGTACCACCCGATTGTAATCCAAACCTGTGGTCATTCTTCTGGGAGTGCCAAAACCAGTGGAAGATACCAAAGCCTGAATTTCTACCAATAAAGTTCTGCTACCTTCCATGGTAGGAACCACCACTGAACCTGGTACCCAACCTTCTCCATGCTCCATTAAAAAAAGCTGTGAAGGATTTCCCACTTCTATTAATCCATCTTCCTCCATACGAAAAATACCAATTTCACTGGTGGAACCAAAACGGTTTTTAACCCCTCTTAAAATCCGATAGGACTGATGGTTATCCCCTTCAAAGTATATAACTGTATCCACCATATGCTCAAGTACTCTAGGACCAGCTAAAGTCCCCTCTTTGGTAACATGGCCAACAAGAAATATAGATATACCTGTGGATTTAGCCAATCGCATCATTTGCGCGGCACACTGGCGTACTTGCCCAACACTACCCGGGGCAGATGTTAAATCCTGTTTGTATACTGCTTGAATGGAATCCAAAACAACTAAGTCCGGTTGTATTTGCAGAATATTGTTTTCTATGGTATCAATATCTGTTTCAGATAATAAATAAATCTGGCCCTCATGTATACCAAGCCGCATAGCTCGCATCATAATTTGCTGTGCTGATTCTTCACCTGAAACATATAAAACTTTTCTTTTTTTCCCAATTTGACCTGCCATTTGCAATAATAATGTGGATTTACCAATACCAGGATCCCCTCCCAATAAAACAAAGCTACCTGGTACAATGCCTCCTCCTAATACCCGGTTTAGCTCAACCATACCGGAAGAAACTCTCTCTATACCCAAAGCAGGAACCTCATGTAAAAGGGCAGCTTCTACCGCCTTTTCTTTGGCTATCATACCAGTTCCCTTTTGCATCATTTCTTCCACTAGGGTATTCCATTGTTCACAGCCAGGACATCGGCCTAACCAACGGGGACTGCTATACCCACAATTCTGACAATAATAACGCAATTTATTCCCCATAACGACCTCTTAACCCTATTCTTTATTATATCATTTTCCTTAAAATCCCCTCAACATTTATAGAAATCTAAATAAAATTCCCCTTGATATAAGGAAATTAAATCAAGCAATACATTTTAAAACAAAAAACACTTCTACTATATCTTATTATAAATGATCTTAGATTGTTTTTTATACAATAATAAAAAAAACAATCTATTACCATGGCGCAATAGATTGTTTTTTTTAATTTCTTTATTCAGTTCCTAAAGGTTTTACTAAGATTTCCTCATTTTCAACATCCACAATAATTTTATGCACATTTGCAAACGTGTTCTTTAACATTTCCTCAGAAAGGCGATCCTCTATTTGTTTTTGGATAGCCCGGCGCAAAGGACGCGCGCCATATACATCATCAAAGCCTTCTTTGGCCAACAATTCTTTGGCTTGCGCTGTTACTTGCATGTCAATACCATAATCTCGTAAACGTAGCGCTACATCCTGCAACATGAGTGTTACAATTTCTAGAATATCATCTTGGGCCAAAGGATGGAATACAATGACTTCATCCACTCGATTTAAAAACTCTGGACGAAAAGTATGTTTTAAATCCTCCATGACTTTGGATTTCATATTTGCATAATTTTGTTCTTCTACATTGCCTGTGCGAAAACCCATGGTTACTTCTCGACGAATGCTGTGCATCCCTACATTAGAGGTCATAATAATCACGGTATTGCGAAAATCCACTGTTCGTCCTTTTGAATCCGTTAAACGTCCATCCTCAAGAACTTGCAGCAATATATTGAATACATCTCCATGGGCTTTTTCAATTTCATCCAACAAAACAACTGCGTAGGGTTTTCGTCTCACAGCCTCTGTCAATTGACCTCCTTCTTCATACCCCACATAGCCAGGAGGTGAACCCACCAAACGAGAAACAGCAAATTTTTCCATATATTCACTCATATCCAGACGAATCATGGCCTCTTCATCACCAAATAAAGCTTCTGCTAACGCTTTTGCTAACTCTGTTTTTCCTACCCCTGTGGGTCCCAAAAAAATAAAAGATCCCACAGGGCGTTTGGGATCTTTTAATCCCGAACGAGCTCTACGCACTGCTTTAGAAACAGCAGTTACTGCCTCCTCTTGTCCCACAACCCTTTGATGCAACATTTCTTCTAATTTTAATAATTTTTTACTTTCTTCTTGGGTAATCCTCTGTACAGGAACACCAGTCCAACTACTAACAATATGAGCAATGTCTTCCTCTGTGACAATCAAATCTTTCTTTTGTTGTTTTTGTTTCCAATTTTCTTTAGTAGATTCTAAAGAACGTTTTATTTCCAGTTCTTGGTCCCTCAATTGGGCAGCTTTTTCAAATTCTTGATTGTTGACAGCTGATTCTTTCTCTTTTCTTGTTTCTTCAAGTTTCTTTTCAATATCTTTAATACCTTCTGGAGCTGTAAAAGCTTGAAGCCTTACCCTGGAGCTAGCCTCATCAATTAAATCAATGGCTTTATCAGGCAGAAATCGGTCAGTAATAAAACGATCCGAAAGTTTTGCTGCTGCTACCAATGCTTCGTCAGTAATATGCACCCGATGATGGGCTTCGTATTTATCCCTTAATCCTTTTAAAATTAATATGGTTTCATCCACTGTGGGCTCATCTACCTGCACAGGCTGGAATCGTCTCTCCAAGGCAGAATCCTTTTCAATGTGCTTACGATATTCATCCAAGGTGGTAGCCCCTATACATTGCAACTCCCCCCGGGCTAAAGCTGGTTTTAGTATATTAGCTGCATCCATGGCCCCCTCAGCAGCCCCAGCACCTATAATCGTATGCAATTCATCAATAAATACAATTACATTTCCTGAAGCAATGATTTCTTCTATGGCTTTTTTCAGCCGTTCCTCAAATTCTCCTCGATATTTTGTCCCAGCCACCAAAGAAGCCATATCCAAAGTAACCACGCGCTTATGCAACAATACTTCTGGAACATTGCCAGCAATCACCCTTTGGGCTAAACCTTCTACTATAGCCGTTTTTCCCACCCCTGGCTCTCCAATCAGCACAGGATTATTTTTGGTACGACGGCTTAAGATTTGAATGACTCGTTCAATTTCTTTATCTCGACCTACCACGGGATCTAATTTATCATCCTTTG
>CATZDY010000152.1 GCA_958417755.1 uncultured Peptococcaceae bacterium | reverse complement strand
GTCACTGCCGAAGGAATCCCCATAAAAGCAATAAGTTCAAGCATATCAACCAAATATTTCACCTTCTATGAAAATCATAATGCTGGACTATGAAATTTCCGGAATATAGGCAGAACGAAAACCAAGGCTTAAACCAGAATAAGACCGGTTACGAACTGTATACATAAAGAAAACACCAGCAGCAACTGAATCGTTCCAGGCACCACCACGATAGCCAAGACATTCACCCCTATTTCGTATATAAAAATTGTCACCGCCATGATCTCCGTTATCTACTGGGAATAAGGAAAGCGCCTTTATGATTTCCGGCACACTTATGCTATCCTTAGCAGCCAAGTTAGAAAAACTTATTTGCCCGTACGGATTATCATCATTTGCAGGATTTTCAATCGTTATGTTAAGTCTGAATTCTTTCCCCGCAATTTCTGTTCCAGGATCTGTTGTATAGTCCCATTTCAAGGTTCCTGCTGTGCCAGGCTCCGTAAGGGTTCCGTTTTGTAAAATAGCCTGCCATTTTGTACTGCTACTGTTTTGGGAGTTATCTGGATCCGCTGCATCATTGTTGGGGAGAATCTGTATTTCTCCGTCCACGACCCGATAGCCACCCATCCATTCATATACATTGCCATTTAAATCCCATATTCCTGATATTTCTCCATTATGGCTCCAGGTTACAGGACCAGTACCAGTCAATACCCTGTTTATGATTCCATCACTGCCATAGGTAGCTGGAATAGCCGTGTAAACACTTTCCAAATGGTCTTTGCCAGCACTATTATTTCCTTTCGGCATGGTACTATTTTTCCTACACCACAAAGCCAAGGCCGCCCATTCGGCATTGGTCATCAAATGCCATCCCGGTCCTTTTGCCTCGCTCACTTGGCAGGCACTATCGAAAGTAATGTAGGTCTTCGGATCCTCGCCCGGCAAACTATAGGCCCGGCCGTTGTAGACAACATTTTGATATTTGGAAATATATACCCCTGGGACTTCCTGCCCGTTAACAATAAAGGCGGGATGCGTACTATCGCTCCCGCCTGTAATAACATCACTGATTTTGAATTTTGGTACATACACCATAACACTGGGCAGCCCCTTGTCATCCAATATGATTTTATTGCTCGGACAGGTAGCCTTTAGGGCAAAGTTTGCCAAATCGAAGTTAGCCATATGCTTCTCCTCCTTTAATTTTCTGCCAATACAAAATGATTGAGACTCCATAGGGTCAGGGTTACATCCTCCATTGCCAAAGGTAAGGCCTGTGGTTCATCCCCTTGTCCTGCACCCTCCGGCAAGCTTTCATATTGAATAGCCGGAATATCCACCTGTGCCACATAATACAAGCCTTCACCTGTACCAATAACCAATTGCGCGTCTCTGTTCCTACAAATATCCACTTGCACTGCCCAATCCCGCTGGTACTTGGCCACATTGAGCATCAATTCATCATCTCCGAAAAAAAGACGAGTGCCGCTTTCCTCATAGGCGATTTTCGGACCTTGGTTTTTTTCCACAATTTGCATCATACCAACATACCTCCTTTGATTCTCAGGGTTACAGTTATACTGGCAGCGCTGCCATCAAAGGCAATTTTGAAGCCGTTCAGCTGTTTATCACTGATAGCAATATCCCCCACATTGCCTTGGGCTGTATCCACTTCACAAACCACATCATAATTCATGGTTTTTCGTGGCTTTTGCAAGGCAATGGTCTTTTGGCTATTATTAAAAGGCCAGCGCTGGGTATTGGTTAGAGTTACAGTTTGCACTTCATTTAAAAATTCTGCAGCATGGTTTTTATCATTTTCCTTGCTTTCCCGTTCAAATTGCAAAAAATATTGCAACAAAATGGCTGATGACACGTAGGCATCAAAAACACCGGATTCCATATTGTTAAAGTTTTTTGCACTCTGGGGGGTACCTTGTTGCAAAATAGTCCCTTGGGCTTTGTTTAACGTTACTGTTCCGTCACTATTGTCCGTCATTATTCTACGATTTGGATATTGCGTCACATGATCTTTCCAATCCGTCATGGTGTACATGTTCTGCTTCACCTACCCTTCACGAATCATAAAAGTTACCCGATATAAAATACCTTCTTGTACATTTCTTCTTGTTAATTTTTCAGCTTTTGAAAGCCATAATTGACCACTTTTATTGTATAGTTGCACTTCAGTAATCACCACATCCCCTGGAACCGTATGATCAATGATAAAATCAATAGCAACCCTGCCGTCTGAAAGAGTTGCTACATTGGATATGTCAGTCTTGTAATATTTACTTCCTATTTTATATTGGGCAAAACCAACAACCTTTTTTGTATACTCCTTATAACCGTTAATGGCTTCATCTGTCATCATTCCCATGTCCATCATCACCCCCTTTCAAGCGTCCTCTTCTCCACACAATGTATACACAAACAATAAAGGATCCGTATCTCCAGCCATTCCCATACCGGATAACGGGTATGGAAACAGAAAGGACTTTGCATCCCTTTGCAGCTCAAGATTCTCTTCAAGATAACCGCCGACTGTATTTGTTTCAGGTGTAGTACCAGAAAGAACATACCCAAAATTTTTCTTTAAATCAGCCGTATGAATACTTAAATCGATAGCAGCTTCAAAAAGCAAAACAAATGAAAGATGAGCCGGCTTTGCTCTCTCAATGCTTTGCTTTATATCAAAATAATTGACATTCGTTTCCCCTGAAAGTATTGCAATAGAAAAGACATAAGGGGCGATATTCTCTGTAATCTTGGCTTCCCGCCCACATATGTCTTTGATAAATTTTTCTATTTTTTTCGGATTAATAGGAAGAGGTCTGCTTTGTTTCCGCCGGATTTTATTTCGTCTTTCCTCCCAGCTATTCGATTCATCCGCTCCGATATGATATCGCCATTCCCAATATTTTAGGCCCCATGTTGCTGTATCCACAAAAGCCTGTTCACGCAACTCTTCAAAACGATTCCAGGCATCTTCAATTTCCGTCCCCATGACTTGAAAAAGCCACTTTGCTACATAGGAACGGTCATAAATAGGCGAAATTGATTTCATCATTTTTTTAGCAGTTTCATTGTCTGGAAAAGCCTCTAGCTCACTCATATATGACTCACCACCTGTACCGAAATCGAAGCGGTTACAGGATATTGGTCCTCAGCAATTATAATATTTGCTTCTTTGTTATTGATTAGCAATGTAGTAAAATCACTCACTCCGTCAGTATCGGCCAACAGAGCAGCAACCTTGGTATACTTTACCTGGCCTTCGCTTTTTGCATTCACATAGTAGCTTTGCAATGCTTCTGAAAACCTGGTAAGAACAGTGTTTTTGCTTTCTCCGGGTTCCAAAACAAGGCTAAAGGTATATTGAATATTCTTTGCTGTTGGTGCTGCAATTGTAACAACAGCACCAATAGGGGCCATTCTGCGATACGGATTAGAGGGAGACATGATGTGTTCATTCACAGCATCCAATATAGAAGCATTGGCCGGCTGCCCATTTGCATCTAACACAACCACCTTTACAGTACCAGCCCCATCCCATTCCGGCATCACAAACACATTTCCTACCCCAGGGACTTCTTGAGCCCATCTGGCATAATCCGCAACAGAACCCACATACAATACATCACCACTGAGATTGATATCATTGATACGTTGCCGCAGTTATTCGTCACTTTCTTCCTCCGTACCACCTGTAATGGCAGCAGCATTAGTAAGGGTCGTTATCCCCTGTATTGGAATCAGCATTAAAGATATAGCTCCTGCCGATACATTAAATTTTGTCCCACCTTCCACAGCAAAAATCTCTATATCAACAGTTCCTTCACTACCAATGGTATATTGCCGTCTCGTTTCATACACAATAGCCGGATTATCTCCTATGGACGGGACAGCAAAACGAGAACCAGCTACAATATTTGTTCCAGTCTTACCCGTAACCGTTAATATCCCGGCAGCTTTATTCGCATCTTTCCTCTCAAGCCCCACCACCGCCGCATGGTAATCCAGCCAGCGTCCATAAGCCCACATAGGATGCATTATTTTTAATGTTTCCACTAGAAAAAACTCCAGCAATTCAGCCTTTTCCAGTGCCGTAGGTTTTGTAAAATCCCAAGGAAATCCACCCTCCGTATCATCAATATCATTCGGAAGCATCTCCATCATACGTTTATGAATGGCTTCTGCATTTTGATTGGCCAGCCAGTCCGGGGCAACAAATGGCATCATAATTTCCACCCCTTACCTTGATAAATTCAAACTGACTTGTTGTTCCTCCCACTCTTTTCCTTTTACCGTAAAATTCACTTCAATACCCTCACCGGTCCAAAAAAATTGAAATCCACGAACATATTCAGTCCGAGGATTAACTTTCAATGTTTCTATGATTGTTGTACGAATGGCAGATTCCACAGCTTCCTTGTCCGATTGGGCCAAGGCCCCATACATTTCCGCCCCAAAATCATGGCTATAGGCAAGACAAGTAAACCTTTCTGTCAGCACTGCTTTGATACACCACTGTTTCCATGCCTCTTTCCCCTCACATGTTAAAAGCTTCCCCGCTCCGTCCCGGCAAAAATCCCCTTGCTCGAAATCAAAATATAAGCTTGCTTTATATTTTTTCTCTTCTGACGGTTCGAAATTTACGATTTTCGGCATTTCAAATACCGGGAACAATTGTTTCTTTTCGCTCATCACGACTCCTTCACCATATCAGCCGGAAGAACAATATCAATCACAACAGCATCATTTTGCACCCAGGCCACCAATACCCTGTCTCCCGGTCGTATGGGACGCATATCCTCAGCTAAATACACATCATGATAATGTTTCGAGCATTCCTGGGGATGTTCTCCCTTATTTCCATGGCCATGGCCCACATGATCCGCCGGGCTCTCTCCTTTCCACCAAGTCTTTGTAAAAGCCGGTTCCGGGTCATAACTAACACTACGGCAAACAAGATAATCAGTTTTGGGAATTGGCTTTGGAAAGGTATTGGTTAACAAACTAAAATCGTTTTGAATGGTACCAAAGTCAAGAACCAAAGACTGCGTATTGCTATTCCCAATGCGTTGGCACAAAGTATTGGCAAGTTTATTAATCCCCGGATTCCCTGACGAAGGATTCATTCTGCCGCCTCCAATTCCATTGACATTTTTCTATTCTTTGCATCATGTCTTATGGATTTAACATAATAATATCCATCCAACGTACCTGCCTTTGCATATACCTTATCCCCTTTTCTAAGAGGCGGAACATCCATACTCTCAAGGGTGATTGTGCGTTCTGGTTTTCCTTTTTCCTTCAAAATCCCATCCGCTGCTTTTTGGGCAGCATCTAAAGTATCATCCTCTGCCCGTACATAAATAGACTGACGAATCCCATGCTCC
>CATZDY010000151.1 GCA_958417755.1 uncultured Peptococcaceae bacterium | reverse complement strand
GTTGCTATCATATAAGGGATTTGCCAAGGGTTCTTGGAGAATAGACGGGAGGTTTGATAGGCCAAGGTCAATGCGCCAGGAGGGTGTTTTGCCAAAAGCAGTGGCCACAGAAGCTGCCTTATTTAAGTCAGAGGAGGATTCCTTTTGAATATGAGAGTTGATGAGAAAGTTAAAGCCAAGGAGGAGGAGCAAAAAGCTGCATAATGTGGTAACCATTAAAATGAGAAACATCTTGGTTTTGATGCTGTATTTCATGGTGCCTCCTCCTCAGTTTTTAGTTTAAAACCAAAGCCCCATACGGTTTTGATTTGCACACTACTATAGGCCTCTGCCAGTTTTTTACGCAAACGTTTTACTGTATCATCCGTGACCCTGCTTTCCACAGTATGATCAAAGCCCCATATTTTATTAAGCAATTCCCCCCGGGAAACAGCCCGATGTTTATTTTCCAATAAAAATGTCAGGAGATTAAATTCCGTTAGGGTTAAGGGGACTTCCTGTCCTTGGATTTGTACAGTCCGCTGTTTGGGAGATAATTGGATATCCCCAAAGCCCAGTTGTTCGGCCTGCGGGTTATCTTTTTCCATATCAATCCGGCGAAAAATGGCTTTCACCCGCATGACCAGCTTTAATGGTCGAAAAGGTTTGGTAAAATAGTCGTCACTGCCTAGGGTAATGCCTGTAATATAATCGCCTTCCCCGTCTCTGGCTGTGAGCATGATAATGGGCACATGGGAGATTTGCCGCAGTTTGCTACAAATGGCAAAGCCGTCACTGCCAGGCATCATAATATCCAGGATGACCAGATCTGCTTGTTTTTGGGTAAATGCTTCATATAATTGGTCGCCATTTTCAAAGACTTCCACCAGATAGCCTTCTTTTTCTAAAAAGGATTGAATCAAGGTGCGGATGTTTTTTTCGTCATCTGCTGCATAGATTAGCTTCACCAAGGATCACCTCATGATGATTATACCAATAAATCGAGACAATACCTATGAGAAACCAAAACTGCCTCACATTTGCCACAATTTTACGGAGATTTTTGCCAATCTTGTCTGCTATACTGAGCCAAAATTTAGGTTAAGAACAATAAAAAAACAATGCACAGGGGGGATAGGTTGTATGCGTAAACAAATCATCACCACAATATTAGGATTGATTCTGGTACTGACCACCATAACTGCAGCCATGGCAACCCCAGCGGTTCCATCCGAAGCTGCAGCTGGGGGGAATAGCACGGCAGCCAGTATGCGAGGGCAAAATCCAGGGACAGATGGATTGACAGTGTCTAGAAAGATGTTACCAGGAGAAACACCTACAGGGGAGCTGATTATCTTGGCGGATTTTGAAAAAATACTCAATGCCTTGGGCCAGGATGTGGATGAAAAGGAGGCCTTGGTGAAGCAATATCATGAAAACAAAGAAATGCAAGACAGAATCAAAAAAATCCGTGCCCAGCATTGGAAAGTGAATGCCGCAGGGAGCAAACACAGCTATGAAGAAGACCTAGAGATAATGTAAGCTGACCTTTTTAGGTAAGGAATTGAAAGAAAGCCAAATGCAAAAAGCCTTGTTTGGCGAACAATGAGTAGTGATTTTTACGTGAATATTTGATAAAAACAATAAAACAAGTATGTTACAGCAGATAAGCCTAAAGGATTTGTGCTGTTTTTGTAGGGAACTAAATATATGATGGGTTTGGTTTTAGCCTATGGCACAATGTTAAAAAGTATGGGTTTTTAAAACATAATTTCCCTTTGTTTTCCATGGTCTTGCGGAGATTTTGGCAGCCTTTGCATGCTATACTGATTTTGCCTTAAGGTATGAACAATGTAAAATCTCATGCAAGGATATGGGAGAGAAATGGGGGGATTCAAAAAGGATGAAAAAAAAGGTGACTGCAACAGTGTTTGGGATGGTATTCCTGCTTACAACAGCAACCGCAGCTGTGGCTGATTCCCTAACATCTTCACCGCAGGATTTCAATCAAAATAGTCACCCACATATGTTAACTGGGCAAAGCATGGAGGCTAAGGACGGGTTGTTCATACAGCAAAGGATTGACCAGGCTACAGAAGGAAATACGGAAAAAACAATGCTGAGCGGTTGGATAACCCGGGAAGAGTTTGTAGCTATTTTAGAGGTTTTGGACCGCACAGAGGAAGAAAAACAAGCCTTGTTAACGCAATATGATGAAAATAAGGAAGTGCAAGAGCAAATTAGTGCCCTGATGACATCCTGGAAAGAAACAGAGGACAGGGAGAACAGACAAAGCAACAAAGAGGAAATCAAAGCCCTACAAGCAAAACAGCAGGATATATTCAGCAAGGACATTTTGAGCAAAGCCATGGAGCTGGGATATGTGCAAGAATCAACTGCTCCGGCCATGAGGGAAAGGGGATTGCAAGAGGAGCTGGCTAATGAGGACGGGCTTTTGATTCACCAAAGGCTTGTGCAAGTAGAACAAACCAATGCAGAGGAATGCACGATAATGAGAGGCGTGTTGACCCGGGACGAGCTGGCAACAGTTTTAGATAATTTGGGACAAAATGCTGAGCAAAAGGAGGCCTTGTTAGAGCAGTTTGATGCAATAAAGGAAATGCAAGATCAGTTGGGCAATGGGAAGAAGGCACCCGGAAAGGAAGGAACAGCGGAGCAGGAGCCTAGTGGCAAAGAAGAGATGAAAACGCTACAGGCAGCCCAACAAAGTTTTTTGACAGATGAAATCCTGGCGCAAGCCGTAGACCTGGGGTTTGTGGAAGCAAGTACTTTTCCAGGGAACAAGGAACTAATAGGCATGCCCCAAGGGGGAAGGCAATAAACTAAAAACAAGTTGTTGGTATCCAAGGGTGCTGGTTTGGAACCCATGGAAATTGTGAAAGAAAGCAGGGGGATAGCATATATTCCCTTGCTTTCTTTTGGAGAGGGGATTTATTTCAGGGAAGAACATTATGTTTATGTTGTGCGAAATAAACCCCTCGGAAGAAGCGGGTGAACAGTCCTTAGGGGTGGATTTGTTGAAGAGAATTGAATGTTGGTTTTGCCCTTTAGAATGCATGTTTCCCTAACTATGATGAAAGTGAATTATAAATTGCCGCAATTTTGCCACAGTTTTACGGTGATTTTCTCATATTTTGTAAGTTATACTGAATTTGTCAAAAGGCAGGATGCCCACTGGCAAACAACATGGCAAAAGCCAAGGATAGGAAAAGGAGAAGGGAAACATGAAAAAACAAATCATCACAACTGTATTGGGTATGACGATGGTGTTAACCACAGCAACAGGGGCTATGGCTGCTACCAATGGGATATCTTGTAACGGATCAGGTTGCAATAATTTAGCCAGCATGATTGAAAAAAATATTTGCTCCGGAGGATTTTGGGGATGTCAAGGAAATAGTGATAAAATAGGGCAAAATTGTACAGGAGCAGGTTGCCAATCCGGAACAAATGGTGTTATGAACCAGAGTCCCTTGGGACAGGCTTTTAATGCCTTGCAAGGAAAAGACCAAAATTGTAAGGCCAATGATTTTCTCAACAATGCTTTGCAAAAGGGACTGGAAAAACAACAATCTTGCAACAATTGTGGCTCAAATCAGAATCTACAAGGCATTTTATTTAGAAAATAATCTGCTCTGGGCTTACTAGAACACCCCACAGTCGGACATGGATGAGGCTTTCATCTTGTCCGACTGTTTGTTTATCCAGGAGCAGGAAGTGTTGTTTTTATAACCAAAATCATGCTGTGTTCTACCCTGTTTCAGGCTACCAGGGCTATCCTTTTTGTCCAAGCAATTGGAGCATTACATATTGACAAGGGAAAATATCTTATGTTATCGTAGGCTACATTTTGTAATGCATCTACTAAAGGAAAGAAGGTTTGAGTATGCCTATTGGGGTATTGATTGATTGCTTTTGTGTCTTGCTGGGCGGTTTGTTGGGATCGAAATGGAAGAAGAAAATTCCGATACGGATCCAAGAGCCCTTGACCATGGTTTTCGGCATTAGCGCCATTGCCATTGGGATTGTTTCTGTTGTCAAGCTGCATTCTTTGCCGGCAGTGATTCTGGCTTTGATTTTGGGAGCTGTCATCGGAGAACTCCTTGATTTGGATACAAAGGTAAAAACTTTGTTTGCCAAGATTATCATGCGTTTGCACTTTGAAATTCCCGGGGAGCGTACGCAATATATGAATTTTTATCTTATTGTAGCAGTTACCTTTTGTACCAGTGGTACCAATATTTTTGGAGCGCTTCACGAGGGGTTAAGCGGGGATATGACCATTTTGCTTTCAAAGGCTGTGATGGATATTTTTGCTTCTGTTATTTTTGCCTCTACCTTGGGGTATGCCATGCTTTTGATTGTGATTCCCCAATGTCTCATTTTATCGGGCTTTTTTTATTTATCCCATTTGATTATGCCTTTGATCTCAGAAACCATGATGCTGGATTTTATTGCTGTGGGAGGTCTTTTGACATTCATCTTAGGACTTAATATTGCGCAAATTAAACATATCAGTGCTGTCAATTTGTTACCAGCTTTGGTGTTGGCCTTTCCTGTATCCTATGTCTTTTGTCTTGTTTTACCTTAACGAACGAATGAACAATGTAGGGCAGCAGGAAACGGCCGAATATCTTGACGAAGAAAACACAGGTGGTTCATCCTGCGCTGTATACAAAAACAAAAGT
Source organism: uncultured Peptococcaceae bacterium (assembly GCA_958417755.1). Lineage (GTDB taxonomy): Bacteria > Bacillota > Desulfotomaculia > Desulfotomaculales > Desulfocucumaceae > CATZDY01. Next base: position 709 of record CATZDY010000151.1, on the reverse strand, counting down.
TTGTGCCAAAAGGATGGATGAGTTAAAAAACAAAATGGATAAAAAAGGAAGTAAATTGATTTTGACGAAACTGCTTGTTTTACTGGATTTTGCAAAGATTAAATTGGGATTGCCAAAGGGATTTTGTAGTGATACAAGGTGCAAAATGCTTGTTATGATGGCATAGGAAGAAAAAAGGAGCTTTTCACTACATTACTGGTCAAGCAAGTGGAATAATATATCACAGAGCAGCTGGATATCCAAAGGCTTGCTCACATGGGTATTCATACCTGCTGCTAATGCTGCGGCTACATCGTCACTGAACGCATTGGCTGTTGTGGCGATGATGGGAATGTTTTTAGCATCCTCATGCTGGGAAGCGCGAATGCGACGGGTTGCCTCATACCCATTCAGTATAGGCATTTGAACATCCATCAGGATTGCGTCAAAATATCCTGGTTTTGACTGTAAAAATTTTTCCAGCCCTTCCTGGCCATTGGTAGCAGTTTCTATGATGACTCCGTGCATGTCTAACAATTCCTCCGCTATTTCCATGTTCAGCGGGTTGTCTTCAACCAACAAAATCCTTAGGCCCGCCAGTTGGCGATTGGCATTTGGCTGAACAGAAGACATGTCATGGGGCTGGGTCATGTCTTTTAGGGTGTTATAAAGGGCGGAAAGATAAAGTGGTTTGGCAATAAATCCGTTGGCTCCGGCTTCTTGCATTTCT
>CATZDY010000150.1 GCA_958417755.1 uncultured Peptococcaceae bacterium | reverse complement strand
GATTTTTCCGTAGTATACTTTTCTATGAAACGCTCAATATATGTCGTAAAGAGATTAGCGATTTCTACTTTTTCCTCTTTACCCGATGCTGCATCTGAAATGCTTAATAACAAATAAAACGGAGCATAAAACTCAATCGCCATTTGCTTTGGATTGCTTTTGTGCCAAGCCCCTTGTTCTATCATTTCACGAAACAAATCTTCAATATAGCTGACCGGTCCGCTTGTAAAAGCCTTTTGATATAAATCGGACAGTTCAGGATTTCTATACTGTTCCAATGTTAACATTCTACGGAAATTACAGGCAATTTCATCCTCTGTCCAATAATGAAACTGTGCTTCACTGTATGCTTTAATGCCTTCCACAGAAGTATTGCAGAAAGACAATGGCATTTCATCAAAGGTTTTCTCTGGAACCTTTGCTTCCTTAGCCCGCTCTACATCTAATTGAAAAATATACTCTACAATACTATCGAAAATATCACGCTTATTTTTATAATGCTTATATAACGCACCTTTTGTCATGCCCAACTCTCCGGCAATCTTACTAACAGAAACCGCTTCGTAACCATCCCGGGCAAACAGACGAAGCGCAGCCATCAAGATTTTTTCCTTTGTGTCTGCCATGCTCTAAATACCTCCTCAAAGCAAACGATCGTTTACCATTGACCATATTATAGTAAACGATCGTTCACCTGTCAAGAAGCTTTACTAAATATTATAAACGTAAGATATAATACACTTTATTTTGTTTATATAGAAAGAATTGTGTAGACATATCTAAAAGAAAAATGGACACCACACACTTTGGAAGGAGAGGGCGTAAAATACATGGGTAGGAAAACCTTGGCCACCACACCTCGTCCTTCACCCTGGATGTTTACGGTCATGTCACCGAAAATATGAGGCGGGAAAGTACTGCCCGTATGGACAAATACATAAAGTGTATTATAACCCGCTAAAGGGTCACTGAAAGGGTCAAACACTAAAAAATCTCCCCCTCTAAAAACAAAAAACCCCAAAAACACAGGGTTTCAGAGGTTTTCATATTGGTCGGGATGACAGGACTTGAACCTGCGGCCTCACGGTCCCGAACCGTGCGCTCTACCAAACTGAGCTACATCCCGATAACCATTTTATCATTTCATACCAAAGAAAGGATAAAGCGCCAAGAATATAGTGCACAATTAGTATTATGCTATAAATCTCAGATACTGTCAAGAACTGAACAAAACCATAAAACAATGATTCTCCTTTGCCGAATATTCAAAATTCACTCATAAACAGATAGTCATGTTTACCACCCTTTATTTCAAAGTAAACCTTTAAGTGGTTAAATACTCCTTCAACTCCTTACTTGTATTATTTTGATGAAACATAAACAGTACAACATCCGGCTGCACTGTACTAAGTAATTCTTCAAATCCATATATATCCTGATAGTTACGGGCATCAATGACATGGACTTCCTGAAAAATTTGGCTAAACATATCCACTGTGGGGTTTTGCAGGGAATCTTTAAAAATAATGATTTTTTTATTGCTCTTGGCATTGGGATGAATGCAACGGTAATATCCCAAGTTTTCTGTATACACATCATTATAATTTACCAGTTTTTTATTTATATCACTGGCAATCACATCCTCTCTATTAACAGTTTCAGTGGCATTGATTTTTAGATAATATTGTACATTTTCTCTATCTTTTAATTGGATGAGGGGAATGGTTTCAGCCATAGAAAACGCATTGGAAAACCATAGATTCAAATCACCTTGGTATTTTGTATGATCAAGATAAATGAAATCAAAGTCATTGTCTTGAAACTGTTCTTGTTCATCCAGGGAACCACTTTGTACCATGGTATTTTGAATGCATTGCATAGCTGCATAGGCGCCCAAAGCATTCCAATGGAAATCTGTTTTAAAATAAAACTGTTTTCTATCTTCTAAGGAAAAATTGGTGTTAAAATATTTCTGGACATCAATCACCCGGATTGGAGATTGCGTTAACATGGCAACAATTCTTTCCCTATTGACTAAACCGTTTTTCATATCAACATAGGACTCTTCCAAGGGAAAAAGAGAAGCTGTTTTAAAAGGCAAAATTGCATAATAAAAATCAATTGTAGCAAATTTTTCTTTGGATATATGTTGAAGCAGAGCATTGCAATATGTTTCAATTTCAGAAGAGGACAGTTGATATTCTGTGGGCAATAACCATTCTTCTTGGGCTACATATGTATTGCGTATATACTTTTTACCCATGAACAGCTGTGCCATGGTATATTCTTTTAAAAACTCTTCGCGAAAGGGAAACTGTTCCACAACATAAGTGGTATAATCTGTGGCAAATTGGCTTATGTGATGGAAATCCAACTTTGGCCGTTGCATAAGCTCCCTATTTTCCACCAAACTAATAGGTTCATCCGGCTGCATAAAACCCAGAATAAAACCTCCCCCCAGAATAAGAAAAAAGGGAATACAGATCAGGCATGATTTTAAAATTTTCATAGGATTCTCCTGTGAACTAAAATCTAAAATAAATAAATGGATTGTATACTGAATTGACCAAGCAAATGGTACACACATATAACAAAACACAAACCCCCATTGCCATGGTCACTGTTTGCACCAGCTGATAACCCAGCTTTCTTTCTTGGCCAAATGCTCTTTGGAACCATTGGGCCACATAAGGAGTGCAACCAATGATCGCCACCACGAAAAGTATACCCTGGTCATGTAAATATAATCTTGCTACAGAATCACAAAAAGCACCAGGCCCTAATCCAAACATGGCACTCAGATAAGAAATGGCACCAGACAAGGAGTCGGAGCGGAAGAATACCCAGCCAATTATGATCACCAATACTGTATACAAACGCATGACTACTTTGGGTATCCTGCGTATTTTTTCTTGTAATAATTTTTCTACCATAATAAAACAACCGTAATACAGACCCCATATGACAAATACCCAGCTGGCACCATGCCATAAACCAGTTAAAAACCAGACAATGAATAGATTGCGAACCATTTGCATGGTACCTTGTCTGTTTCCCCCCAGGGGAATGTACACATAATCCCGAAACCAACTGCCCAAAGAAATATGCCAACGCCGCCAAAACTCACTAATGCTTGTAGAAATATAGGGATAACGAAAGTTCTCTTCAAAACGAAAACCAAACATTTTTCCTAATCCAATGGCCATATCAGAATAACCGCTAAAATCAAAATAAATTTGCAAGGCATAAGCAATGGCTCCAATCCACGCAGTGGTAAAGGAAAGATCTGCGCCTTGAAACACAAAAATACTATCCACCATTTGTCCCAAAGGATTGGCAAGCAATACTTTTTTTGCAAGACCAATGGTAAAACGTTTGACTCCCTCTGCCATTCCATCCAAGGTGTGTTTACGGCCATGAATTTGCTCCATGATACTAGTATAGCGCACAATGGGACCTGCCACCAATTGGGGAAACGCTGTAATATACAATGCCAAGGCCCAGGGGCTTTTTTGGGGCTTTGCCTCATTGCGGTATACATCAAATAAATAGCTCATAGCTTGGAAGGTAAAAAAAGAAATGCCCAAAGGCAAAGCAATCTCTGGTATAGGAAGATTGATAGACAATACATAGGAAAGGTTTGTTAAAGTAAACCCTGTATACTTAAAAACCCCAATCAGAGCAAGATTAAATATACAGCCTATTACCAATACTTTTTTGCGATGTACATTTACACTGGTTAGCCCTAAACCAATAAAATAATTGATCAAAATGGAAAAAAGCATCAAAAATACGTAAACAGGCTCTCCCCAAGCATAGAAAAATAGGCTAGCCAATAAAAATACTAAATTCTTCCCACACTTTGGCGTTATGTAATAAATAAGAATGGTAATAGGCAAAAAATAATATAAAAAAATAATACTGCTGAATACCATACCCAGCCCTCTGTTTATTCCATATATTATAATTTAAAGTATTTCAAAAGCTTACCTTATTATTTCCTTTAGATAAAACACATTTCAAACTTTTGTATCATCCATATTCTCACTCAAAAAAATAATTTCCTCTATTTTTCTTATGATACTGATTGTTTCTAGCTTTTTTAGCTATTTTCATCTTTTTATATGCAATAAATATCTTCTATCATGAAAAATTTGGTAAACTAATTGATAAAAGCTTACCTATTTTTCTTTTCTAAAAAATATCCCCTTGCCTGGAAAAATATCTGACAGACAAAGGGTATTGATAGAAATTTAATACTACTATTAAAAAATACATATTTTATTTTATATTACGTACCTCTGGCTTGTTCAATTTGGGTAATAAAGTTAAACGTATGGTATTGTGGGAAGAACCAAACAATCCGATTATTTCTTTCAAAATCTTCATCATGACACCCCTCTTTCAGTATAAAGGAAGGATATCTTAAGGTCATTGCTAAAATAATACCTTCATTGGCATTAAGATGATACACAAAAAAACTTTATCCTTTAAACCAATTCAACCCAACAGCCATCCGTAGCCTGCTGTAATTGTTCCATTGTAAGGGGTAAAGCTGACTGTGGTGTTCCTGCAGCAGTGTAAACCACTTCAAACCTTTGAAGGCTTTTTTCCAACAAAACGTTCAAGGGCTGGGCCAAAGCCACTGGACATACGCCTCCCACAGCGTAGCCTGTAGACTGTAACACAGTTTCTGGAGCAGCCATTTTTACCTTAGAAACTCCTAAATAACGTTTTAATTTGCCACTATTTATTTTCACATCACCACTGGCAACCACCAAAACAGGATTTTGATCAGCTAAAAACACAATGGTTTTGGCAATTTGTCCTACACAAACCCCTAAGGCTAACGCTGCCTTTTCGGATGTGGCTGTATCTTGTTCAAAAGCTATGGGTTGGGTATTGATTCCCTTATGATGTAAAAAGGTTTGAATTGTAGCAAATATTTCTGTAACCATTTCATTATCCTCCATTTTTTGCAGCTTATTTATTTTTCATCTATACAACAATGGATAAAAACAAAAAGATAATTATAAAACAAAGAATATTGTTATTCCCATGCTATATTATATTTCCTTTAACAATTGGGTTTGTAATACCTTTTCCATCTGAGATAGTTGATGACAAGGGAAAAGAGGTATATGTTGTTTAAATTGGGCTACAGTGGCGTATTGGGACCACAAATGAACGGGTAAAGGATTTAACCATAATGTTTTATGCAGATGCTTTTTTATTTTTAGCAATAAGGCCAAGGCTTCTGTGGGAGCCACTGTTCTGGTATCGCTGACAATGATGAAAATAGTATCTTTTTGTATAAGATGTTTAAATTCCTCCCTGAGTTTGGTTAATCCCTGTAATAAATTTGTGGTTTTACCCCATTGTTCACTTTGATTCATGATATCTGTCATGGTTTGGGCAAACCCTTTGTTGCTTTGGAAATAAGGGGTTATGCGTTCCAAATCTTCGGCAAAAAGGAAACTTTCTATATTACGCCATGCACTGCCCATGCCATA
>CATZDY010000149.1 GCA_958417755.1 uncultured Peptococcaceae bacterium | reverse complement strand
TTCATGATATAGTAACAGGTACATACCGATTTACGAATGATATGCTTCCCTATTATTTAAAGTAATAAATAGATATTAAATATAACTAATTAGCATTTTATATTGTCTGTAATTTGGAGGGATATGATATTGATCAAAGCAATTTTATTTGATTTAGATGGAACACTTTTGCCCTTAGACACAGAGCTGTTTATGCAAGAATATTTAAAAGATTTTGGGAATTATATTAAAAAAGCAATCAATCCCCAATATTTTATTAAAAGTCTCATGGCCAGTACCTCCGCCATGATGGCGGATCAAAATCCTCAAAAAACAAATTATCAAATCTTTTGGGAAGATTTTCAAAAGCATATGGGTACTCAAACCAATATAGTGGCGCCAGTGATGGATGCCTTTTATATAGAAAAATTTAAAGATCTGGTTCGTATGACTTCACCTAATCCCAAACAGGCAACCGCTTGTGTGCAAGCAGCCTTACAGCGCGGATTAAAAATTGTATTAGCCACCCAGCCAGTGTTTCCCTTGGTGGCCATTTTAGAACGCATGCGTTGGGCAGGAATTGATACATTGCCTTGGGACTTGATTACCAGCTATGAAAAAATGCATTCTTGTAAACCTAAGGCCTCCTATTATCAAGAAATTGCCTGTCACTTACATGTATCTCCCGAACAATGTATGATGGTAGGCAATGATATGTATGATGATTTATCTGCTGCTAAAATCGGAATGAAAACATACTTAGTAACAGATTATTTGCTAGTGCATGGACAAAACAATATCCAAGCAGATGGTAGAGGTTCTTTACAGGATTTTGCCCCATGGTTATCAGCAGAAATCTTGAAGCAAAAGGAATTGGATTGTCAGACTTGATAAAAATGAATCACGGAATTATTAAAATATATACCATTAAATAAAAAAATCTTGATTATTTATCAATCATGTCTTTAGGGTATCAAAGAACCCCGATTTTCAGTAGTGAATATCGGGGTTTGTTCACTTCATTTATTTTACATTATACTGCAAATCATTTGTTTTTTCCAACATGCAAAACACCTCATCACTTATACTATTTTCTCTTTATCCACGAAAAATTTCGGCATCATATATGCCTGAAATATATTTTATTGCTTGGGCTATGTATTAAAAGCCATGACTGCTTCAATACTCACTGGATACTCTACCACACCATTCATAACTGTCTTTTCACCAAACTTTCAATGGCCTTAAATTCTTATCTGGCATCTCAAAGAAAACCTTGATACAAAAGCTGAGGTAGGCACATAGCTGGATCTAGAATAATACTTAGCACTTTCCAAAACAATTCTACAACCCAGCTCTTTCGCAATTCGATGCCTTTCTTGCATGAACGCCTGTACAATCCCTTTGCCGCTTATGTCCTGAAATAACGAAGAGGCGCAAGGGCAAGCGCCGTATGCTTACCAACTCTGGTTTTCGTAAATAAAATGTGTCCAACAATTTTACCGTTTGCTTCTGCAACCAGACCCCACTAGCTTTTTCTAAGAATCTGAAAACATTGATTCTATCAATCAATAATTTTTTATCACTATACCAACTAATATATTCCAAAATATATGTTTTACAACATATTTAGAGCATAAAACCTTTTTTGATTGTCTATCCTAGCAAAGGGAGGGATTTCGTTGACAATCAAAATCGGTATTCCAGGGGGATTAATGTCGTATTATTATCTTCCCATGTGGAAAACATTCTTTGAAATGCTTGGGGCTACAGTAGTGACTTCAGGAAAAACAACAAAAACCATCTTAAACAATGGTACAAAACATGTGGTGGATGAATCCTGTTTGCCCATGAAAATAGCCGTAGGGCATGTACTTCAGTTACAAGAAGTTGATTACATTTTTTTGCCCAGAATTGTAAGTATTGCTCCTACAGAATACATTTGTCCCAAATTTTTGGGGTTCCCAGATATGGTCCAACAATCATTAGAGCTTTTACCTCCTATTCTAACAATAAACATCAATCAGTATCGAACAAAAACAAACCTAATCCAATCCTTCCAACAGTTAGGCAAAGTATTTGGTATCAACCGTAGAAAAATAGAAACAGCATACCAAAAAGCCTTAATGAATCACAAAAAATATATGCATTTCATACAAGAAGGATTCTTACCCAAGGATGCATTACAACTGTATACCAACCCACAAATGGTAAAAATCAATTTACAAAGCAAAAATAAACCATGGATTGCTGTAATTGGACATCCTTATCATATTTATGATGAATTTACTAGCATGAACCTTATGGAAAGATTGAAAAAATTGGGGTTTCATGCGGCAACCCCAGAACAATTGCCTGAAAACATTATCAATCAATATGCAGCAAATTTGCCCCAAAAGTTATTTTGGACTTTCGGTAGACAAGCCATTGGTAGTGCTTACTACTATTTGTCACATCCTAAAGTAGTCGGGCTGGTTTATGTAACATCTTTTTCTTGTGGGCCTGATTCTATGATTGGTGAATTCATCGCCAGACAAGCTCGCAAATCCGATAACATACCCTTTTTAAACCTTACCTTGGATGAGCACACTGGTAAAGCGGGTATTGTGACCAGACTAGAGGCCTTTGTTGATATGATAGACTTGCATGATAAAACACTCAATGCAGTGGGAGGATAAAATGAGAGTTACATTTCCCCATATGGGACCCATATGGATATGTTTAGAAGGAATGTTACAATATTTAGGAATTGATGTGGTGGTACCGCCCTTTATCACAAAAAAAACATTACAATTAGGCTCTCAACATGCGCCAGAATTCGCCTGTTTGCCTTTTAAACTTAATTTGGGAAATTTTATAGAGGCAGCCACATTAGGAGCGGATACAATATTAATGGCTGGCGGGTGTGGCCCATGCCGTTTTGGTTATTACGCCCAAGTGGAGCATGAGATTTTAAAAGAACTTGGTTACAAATATGAATTATTGGCTTTGAATCCTCCTCAAAAAAACATAGGAGAGTTGTTTACTAAAATAAAATATCTAACTGGCAATCAATCCTGGCTCAACATAGTACGAGGAATCCTTTTTGGTTTTCATAAAGCCTTAGCTGTGGATTTAGCAGAAAGATAATCCTTTCAAAAAAGACCCAGAGAGAAAACCCCAGGAAGTACGGATAAAGCTTTAGAAGAAAGCATAAGAGAAATTATACAAGCAAAGGATCCGGCAGCATTAAAAAAAGCAATCTATAGAAGCAAGGAAATCATGTCTGCTGTGGCTATTACCAATAAACCAGTCATTAAAGTTGGCCTTGTGGGAGAAATATATACCTTATTGGAACCTTTTACAAGCCAATCCATTGAAAAACGTTTGGGAACCATGGGGTTTGAAGTGGAACGCTCTGTGTATTTAAGTCAATGGATCAGCGACCATCTATTTAAAGGACTTGTAAAGGGTGTGAATAGCAACAAAGAGTATTTACGTCTTTCCACTGCTTATCTCAAACACACTGTTGGGGGTCATGGTCAAGAAACCATAGGAAGTATTATGGATTTTACAGCAAAAGGCGTACAAGGGATTATTCAAGTTTTTCCTTTTACATGTATGCCTGAAATTGTTGCCCATAGTATATTGCCCAAAATGAGTAAAGATTTAAATATTCCCATGATGACAATCATAGTGGATGAACAATCTGGGGAGGCAGGATTGGTAACAAGGCTAGAAGCATTTGGTGATTTATTACAAGAAAGAAATGAAGCGAAGGAGAATTTGGCCTAATGGACATTTATCTAGGAATTGATGTGGGTTCTGTAAGCACTAATTTGATATGTATTGATGAAAAAGGTAAGGTACTAAAAAGTCTGTATCTACGTACCAATGGAAAACCTATTGCAACAGTACAACAGGGTCTGCGGGAAATGGCCCAACAATTGCCTGCAGCAATAAAGGTTCGAGGGGTGGGAGCAACTGGAATCGTACGTCATTTGGCTGGTATCATTGTGGGAGCTGATATCATTAAAAATGAAATCACAACCCATGCCATGGCTGCTAAAACCCAAATACCTGAAGCTCGAACAATTTTAGAAATCGGCGGGCAAGATTCAAAAATTATTCTTTTAAAAGAAGGTTTGGTCACAGATTTTGCCATGAACACTGTATGTGCCGCTGGGACAGGTTCTTTTTTGGATCAACAAGCCTCTAGATTAAATATACCTATTCATGAATTTGGACCCATGGCCTTATCATCCACCATAGCCGTACGCGTTGCAGGAAGATGCGCAGTTTTTGCAGAATCAGATATGATTCACAAACAACAAATGGGATATCAATTATCTGATATTTTGGCTGGACTTTGCCGTGCTTTGGTTCGCAATTATCTTAACAATTTGGCCAAAGGTAAAGAAATCATACCTCCAATTATTTTTCAAGGAGGAGTAGCAGCGAATGAAGGCATGAAAAAAGCTTTTGAAGAAGAGTTAGGTTTAGCTGTCATCGTACCCCCATATTACAATGTCATGGGAGCATTAGGAGCTGCCATATTGGCCCAAAGGAAAATGGCAGCAAACATTCCAAGTAAATTCAAAGGTTTTGAAGTGGCAGCAATGAATTTCAATGCCGGAGGTTTTGAATGTAATCACTGCCCGAACCTTTGCGAGGTAGTGGAAATCTTAGAAGACTCTAGGATAATTGCACGTTGGGGCGATCATTGTGGAAAATGGTCTGCAGAAATTCAAATCAACGAAGTTATCTAGAGCCCCTCAACTCTCACCTCTTCTTCGAAAAAGGAGATAGCAGCAAATTACCAATCTGCATGAAAGATGAATGGAAAATTCATCTTTTTTTGTTAAAAAGCTATACAAACATATGTTTGTTATATTATAATAATAAAAACAATAACAGAAAGGAGAGGGACAACGAATGAAAGACATCATTACAGATGTATATCATGCATTACATACATTGGAATCTTGTCTAAACTACATTGAAGGCCAATATGGTTTTATCAAAGAAGATGATATGCAACAGCTCTACTCTTTTTTAGTACAATTATGTGAAGAAACACACCAAGAAGTGGCTGATGTAAAGGAAAGGGTAGATAATTTTCAAGAAATGAATTTGGCGTCATTGGAAATTGTCTCTGGTTTATTGACACAATATTTGCAATCCAATCAAGGGAAAGACAATGAAGTATATCATGATTTTACCATGTTACAAAGAATCATTGATTTTATAACCAAACAAAAAAAGGGGAAATAATATGTATAGTACTACAGAAGCTACTATTATTTTCTTGTTGCAGGAGTTTAGAGTAGCTCTGCAGCGAATGAACAAAGAATATACAAGCATTGCAAAATTTTTCGAAGCAATGGAAAGAAAGGTTGATATTGTTGAAGAGGATATCAATCTATTAAGTAAATTTTGCAAACTCAATATTGACACATTGGAAATATTAATTGACTTGTTAAAAGAACATTTAAAAAAAGAACCTAGAGAAACAGTCAAAGAAGATATAGATAAGTTAATACAAGATTTGGAAAAGGAATATAAAGATAGAAAAGATATTTTACA
>CATZDY010000148.1 GCA_958417755.1 uncultured Peptococcaceae bacterium | reverse complement strand
TGTAAATCACCGAAAAAAACTACATGACAGCTACAATTTAAGCATAAAATCGACAATTCGGACATGAAGGATTGAATTGGTCTTGACAATCTGCTAGGCTTTAACAAAAATCAACCAACTTGTTTTTACAAGTTGGTTTCTCCGTTTTTCTGCGCTTCTTTAATGGTGTCCAACCAAACAGAAGGAGGTATGGCATGATGAAACTATCCTTATACTGCTCTGAACCGGCAGAGGAAAAACAAGTGGTTGCGTTGCTGTCCCGCGTCATGGAGCGAAGGGGTAAACCATTCCATTTGGAGCTGTGCAGCACCCGAAGAGACTTTCTAAATAGCGGCAAAAAATTCCCCCAGCACATTATGATGTTTACGCTCAGAGGGCCGGACGGGGCAGCGTTGGCAGCGGAAGTTCACGGGGATTGTCCGGAGAATTGGCTGGTATGGTTTTCAGATCTGGACTTTTCCCTGCTGTCCTACCAGCTGGAAGCCGCTTATTTTGGCCTGCTCCCTGTGCGGGAGGAACAGATTGCAGAGGCGCTTTCAAGCTGCGAACATTTTACTTGGCAACGCGTCCCTGTGTGCCGGGGACACCTGGCCACAAAAAACAAAGACCTGCTAAAAGCCCTAAAGGGCATAGGAAAAAGAGGCCTGCATACCCTGCTGGGGCGGCTTGCCAAATTCCTGCAAACAAAAAGCTGTTTATGTGTATGCAAAGCAGGACAAAAAAGACAGAATACAAGGTAAAGAATAGGCCAATAGGTATCAGAAAAATAAATATCTAAAATTCCGAAAGTATTGGCAAGAATATTGTAAGAAATGTAGCGCTTGATGGTAATAAAGGCAAGAGCAGGGCAAGATTTTGTGTTCCATCTGCCGATCAATTGGTTTGGGATGGAAAGGCCGGCTTTTCTTGCGTTCCAGTTGGGGTGGTGGTTTCAAGTGCATCAAGAGGCCCGGTAATGTGAGATATATATTTTCCCCAGCAGGGACTGTATGACCTGATAATGAGGAAAATTGGTGGGAAATTATTTTTTTGTTGATCAAGCAGCAGAAAGGCACAGAATGATTGGAATTGGAATCATGATTTCTGTGCCTTTGTTTGAAAGCCTTATTGTTTATCGTTTAGCGCATTTTCCAAATGATATAAAAACACAAGTTTTTAGGTATTGGTTATCCGTCTGATTTTAGGTAGAAGATAATTGGAGGTATTAAAATTCCATAGGCGTACTGATATAACCATCTACACATTTAGAGGTGCCCCATTGGGAACATTTTGAGCCATTGCAATCAGGCGTATAGGCTCTGGGACAAGGATATTTTACAGTTCTACCCTTAGCGTTTCCCATTGTGACGGTTATATTTCCATCCACACACCTTGGGGTGCCCCAATGGGAACATTTTGAACCATTGCAGTCAGGCGTATAAGCTACAGGACAAGGATATTTTACTGTGCGCATATGATATACACCTCCTTATTTTATACCAAGTAATATACTTCAAAAAAATGTCGAATCATATGAAATGTTTGACAACAATATTCTTGTTTATTTGACAGTAAGCATAGAAATGGAAAAAGTTCATTTGGTCAATTGGCATAATGGATGGAGTCTTCTTTTTATCCTGTCATCTATTCTTGGCTTAAGTTTGCTTATTAGCCAGCTATTTTTGTTTGGATGATGTTGGTGAGCCTTTTGCTATGTACCTATTATCACAAATAAGACAATGTGTTTACTTGATGAAATTATTAAAATACAAGAAGATAGTGAATTTTTCGAAAAATATTTTAAAAATAAAGCATCAACATGCAGACAGAGAAAGAAATAAATGGTAAAATCGCAATAACATGAAAATAAATCCATATTCTATCTCAGAGGGGGAGGAGCTAAATGGGTACAGAAAAGTTATTAGCATCACAAACAATAGAGATATTTGCCAACCAGCCGTGGCAGAGAACAGGGCTCACATTGACCAAAGCTGAAAAGATAAAAATTGAATACCAAAGTGGCTGGTGGTTTATTAGTCCCACGGTGAACAATTGTGATGGTAACGGGGCTGGTCCTCTGGGCAAGCCTGGCTATACCATGGTGGGCGTTAGGGAAGGAAGCTTGATTGGACGAGTTGGGGAGCAAGTTTTCTATGTGGGAAACAATGGGGAAACCCCAGAAGGAACAGAAGGGGAATTGGAACTTTGCCCCAATGACGATTTGGAAGGAAGATACGGGGCAGGTCTTAGGGATAACAGTGGAAGCCTAACTGTAAAACTAACCCTGTGGCTGAGATGAAAGTTCATTATATCGCGGTAATCTGGGGACTTTTAAAGGTAGAAGTGGAAGCAGAGCAGACACGTTTTCAAAGGACTCACCCGGCTTTGAGCTTGTTGTACGATTTTGAAACCAACTTGCATAATTGTCCCCAAAGACCCCGGAAAACGGATCCGCGGCAAATCGCCCATTATTTAGAGGGCATGGTTGAGGCCTTGGAAGAAGAAGCGGATTTCCAGGCAATCAACGAGTTGTTCCATGTGGCTGCCCTGGTGGACAACGCAAACCAGGCCTGTGAACTTGCCTTTGGAAATCCGTACCAGGCTTGCCCTCCTGCAGTACAGGAGCAATGGTGTGAACGGCTTCGCAAAGCCATCAAAACCATACGGCAGCAATACTGGTTGTCTTGGCTGGAAGACTATTATTGTAAAAAAATAGCAACTGCTTTCCAGGTCTGTGCCAATGGCATTGCCCCCAACAACACGGATGAACATCTATTTATTGTGGCCATGCCAGAATTCATTTTCTCTGATTTTAGGGTGGACATGCATGAAGCGTTTTATGAAAGTGTGGGGCGGCAGTTTATCCACGGATTGCTTCCCAAGGATATGCCCCGTACCGCAGCTCCCATGCAGACCCTGGCCCAGCTTACCGCCACCTTATCCGGCCCCAGAAGACAGCTTGTGATTTTTGCCGGAACCATTGTCTGGAAGAAATTTTCCGCTTTGCAGCAAACTTCTTTGTTCTATAATATGGCCCCCGTGTTTTTTGGCGGTTCTTGCTGTTTTGTTTGGGAAAAGCAGATGATTTCCGGCTTGGACGGAAAAAGCCATAATGACCAGCACCGGCACCCCGTTGCCTTTGGACGGGAAAAAAATGTGGAAACCCATGGTGCCTTGATGGCTGGAGCCCTGACCCTGGAGATTCTTGCTGGTCTTGGTTACCAAGCAGTCCAGCCTGTTTTCCAGTTAACCATTTTCCATAGGCCCGTACGTTTTGCTGTTACCATATGCTTGGATTTTATAGAACCCGCCATTCTGGGGAATGTACGGGCAGATATTCATATTCTCATGGCAGCGGAAATGATTCCCTATAATACGCCAGAAAAGCTAAGCAAGATTCGGACCACCAACATTTTTCTGTATTGTGATATGGGCTTTAACGGAGTGGCAGCAATGTATAGTCTACATGATGCCTCCCTTTGGCCCCATCCCCCTTATGAGTGGACATCTGTTGATACCACTGCCATGCAAAACCGGCTTATCCAAGATAGGAACAGCGCCGGAGGTCTCGGCATGTACATTGCGTCCAATGTGGAAGATTTATAGGAACTTGAAACGGAAAATGGGAGATGCAGCATGGAATTGATGAAAGAGCAGAAACAGATGGTTTTTTCCGGCAATGACCCCAATCTACCTGGATGGTTTACCACTTGTATCAATGGTCTGGCCAAGAAAGAATTGACCTTACTTTTAGAGGATACCTGGGTGGACATCAGCGAAAATCCGGAACATTTTCAAGCCCAGTATGTGGAAGAAGAGGGTGAACGCAAAGGGGTGGCAGTGCTTTGTACCTTGGTTTCAGAAGATTATTCCCTTGGCCAACTCCTGGAAGTCAACGGAGAACCTGTGCTTTTACTTCCCGATGCCTTCAATTTTTTGACCCGCAGCATCAAAGGTCTGGATGTTTGCTTTACCTTCATTGCTTTTTTCGGGGAAAAATCCTTTTATACAGAGCAATTTGTGATTTGCTACCAAGAAAAAATCCAAATCATCAAAGGTTTTTTGGAAATAGAAAAAGCCTATTTACAGGTGCTTAGGCAAGGGATTTCATTCCAAGTAGTTTTGGCTGGGGAATGTAACCTGGGAGAGGACATGCCCTTTTTGATTCGCCTGGATTTTGCCCCAGCCCAGGTGAGGGCAGTGCTGGGGGCCAAGGAAGGGGCTTTTCCCAGCTTGTTAACATTTTTAAAATGCATAGCCCAAAGCTTGGATTTGGATGCTGTATTCGGCTGGTTGGGGGATGTGCAGACCATCTTTGACGTTGCCCTGGCAGCTGCTTCTTTTACCTTGGATACCTCCACCGGCAAGATAGAGGATTACATGGTGGAAGCCAAATTATCTTTATGGGGATTGGACTTGGATGTTACCTACTACGGGGCGGCAACATTGCTGCGGGGAACCACTTGGCAACAAAAGCCCTGCAAGGTGGGAGAATTCTTACAAGCCCTTCCCCATATGAAAGATAAAATTCCCCAGGAAATCGCTGCGATGCAGATGACCCAGTGCGCCATAGAAATACAGCTTGAACGGCAAGAATATACTCTTACCTGCCAAATCGAAAATGATTGCGCCATAGCAGGGTTTACTTTGCAAGGTGTCCGCCTTGAGGTACAGGTAGGCGAACATGTAGCGTTTCAGGTCAAGGGAAGGGCGTCCTTCCAAGACACCTGGCTGTTGGACGTTGCCATGGACTATAAGGGAAAAGACAAATACACCCTGTTGGGCAGCCTTGTTTTGCAACAATCCTTTGCTTTGCCCCAGGTGCCCTTTTTAAGCGATGTATTGCCCAAAACCTTGGACGCCCAATTAGAACCATTTCATTTTACCCTGCAAGAGGGCAAAATCACAGAAGCAGGCCTTACCCTGCAGCTGGTACGACCAGAGGAAAAGAAAACAGAACTGGCCCCTGTCTATGAACGGAAAGAAAAAGCGGATAAAAGCGTGGAAATCGTCAAAACCCAAGAAGTGGCCCAACAAGGTGCCCTGAGGGAAGGGGAAGGGACTCGCTGGCAAAGCCTTCACAAGCAACTGGGCCCCTTTATCCTGGAAAAAGTAGGGCTTTCTTTTGACAACAACATCATTGCTGTTATCCTGGACGGCGGTTTGGCCCTAGGGCCAGTCAGGCTTATGCTGTTGGGCCTTTCCTTAGGCTATGATTTACGAGAAAAATGCCTTTACAGCAACGTAGAGGGATTATCCCTGGCTTGCCATACAGATGCTTTCACCCTGGCAGGGATGATCCACAAAGATGACCAGACTCAGCCAGGGGTCAGGCATTCCTTTAGCGGTTTTGTAGCTTTACAATTGACCAAATGGGAGCTGGGGGCAATGGCTTCCTATGCAGAGCTGGAAGATGGTACCATCAGTTTCTTCGTGTTTTTAAATTGCCAGGTAATGCTAACAGCCATGCCTGCCTTTACCATCACCGGGTTTATGGGGGGATTGGGGGTCAATGAAAGTCTTCGGCTACCCTCAGTGGAGGAAGTGGCTTCCTTTCCCCTTTTGTCCATGGATCCCCAGAAGGACAATCTTGCGGTTTTGGGTGATTTGCAACATCAGCATTACATAGAGCCTGCCAAAGGAGAGTACTGGGCAGCTTTAGGCATGTCCTTTGAA
>CATZDY010000147.1 GCA_958417755.1 uncultured Peptococcaceae bacterium | reverse complement strand
ATTTTTGACAGAACCTTTGTTTCTGTTTGGCCGCAGTTTAAGCATTGTCTTGTTGCAATTCCATCATTTGTACACGTTGGAGCCGTTTTCGTTGTCCATGGGCTGTAGTTATGCGGAAGAACATCTAAATAATTATCTTTATAAGAATTTCCGCATTTTGAGCAGGTATATAAAGTATAACCCTGCTCAGTACAAGTCGCATTAATGATTTGAGCTGAATAATCGTGCCCCAAAGTGTCTGTATAATTGTCTTTATAAGAATATTCACATTTTAAACAGGTGTGCAAAGTGTACCCTTGCTCCGTACAGGTAGGGTCAATTATTTCGGTTGAATAATTATGCCCTGTAGCGGGAATTGTTTCTTGTTCCACTAAAATTTCATGACAGACTGCGCAATGTGCGCCTTCCGTTAGCCCAGTAGTGGTACAAGTAGGTGCCACAGCACCATCAACTACTTCTGTGTGTCCATTACCACATAAAATTCCACTGCCACCACAAGCCGTACAGGTCTCGTTGTAATAGATTTTTCCGTCTACGCAATTTGTACAGTAATATTTAGTTTTGGTAGGATTTTTCCCTGTGCCGTTACATCTTGAACAACGTGTGCCAGTGGTCGAATGCACATAACCAGTTCCCGAGCAAATATAACAATCTTTTATGACGCAACCGATTGCACCACCAAGACATCTCGGGCACTTAGTACTTGTCGTTTTCATAATAATTCCAGTGCCATTGCAACTGGTGCAATTTTCATTTACATAAAAATAACCGACTCCACGACATTCAGAACATGTTTTTGATTTTTGCACACTCCCTGTTCCACTGCAATTGTAACACGCCGGTTTCCAAACAGCATATAGTGTAACATTTGATTCTTCAGAATAATTTGACTCCGGAAGGTAGTCGACGGTTCCTTCTGCTGTTAAGGACCATCCTATAAATTTATAACCATCTCTGGAGGGCGTAGAGCCGCTTAATTTTAATACTTCTCCAGGTGTTTTTATCTGATAAGTTGGACCGTCTGAACCTCCATTTGGATTATAGCTGATGATATAATCCGATATCGTGCCTTCTCCTTGACACAAGCTGCAAATATTTTCAACCTGCAGCTCTCCTTTACCATGGCATTTTTCACATGAAAACATTTGGTAATACGTTCCGGTATATCCTTTGCCAAGACAATTATCACATGTTTTTGTAGTGTATCCATAGGTTCCTTCCCCATTGCATCGAGGACATGTATTAGTTTCAGCTGCATAAACAGAAATTGGAAATATTGCTATAATCATAAGAACAGTTAAACACATGGAAAGAGCTTTTTTCATATTTTTTCCTCCTTAACGGTTTTGATCATATAGGCTTTATTTCAATAAACACTTCCGGACTGACATTTAACGCCAGACAGATAGATCGAAGATCATCGGCATATAGCGTCCTCTTACCATTAAGAATTGCATTGAAGGTGGAATTTGGAATTCCAGCTTTTTCCGCAATTACCTTTTGTTTCAAGCCGTTAGCATCCAGATAAGCACGGACTTTTTCATATACGTGCATGGGCTTACCCTCCTTGAATTCAAGAATTTCTGGATTTAAAAACATTATAGTTCAGAATAACTAGAAAGTCAAGGAGAACGTATGGATATTCTTGGGTTTTTTGTTGCTATTTCGGATTTTTTGGATATAATAAGATTGAGGTGAGAATGTTGAAATATGAGATTGGCAAACGAATTCGTGAATACCGTGAAAAACGAGGCATGAGCCAAAAGGAATTAGCGGATAAAATCGGTGTCAGTAACAGCAGGGTGTCCAATTGGGAACAAGGGATCAATCGCCCGGATGCCGATATTCTTGCCGATCTTTGCCGGGTCTTAAAAGTTTCCCCCAGCGAACTGCTTGATGTTCATTTATCCACCGATGAACTAAGTGACCAGGAAAGAAAAGTCATAAATGCCTATCGAACCAAAAAGGAGCTTCAACAGGCTGTTAATATCTTGCTGGGGCTGGAAGATCAAGCCTAATGCTGAGCACCATTCATTATTCAATTTTTTGTAAAGAACAGAAAAAACCTTATATATTATTGTAAGATCAGAAACTGTTTTCACCTCATTCCAATACAGTACATTGAAACCGTCATGCTACTGTTTTGGAACAGGTGATATCTAACCCGGATATAAGAAACAGTATCTGCCGGATATAAAAACAAAAGAAAACGAATCTAAGTTAAAAGGATTTGTGCCACAAAAAAGTATAGCCATGAAAAACTACTGTATCTTTTTTGTAATTCCGCAGCTTCGTTGTTCGAAGATGCTGTGCAAATCATCAATAGCCTCAAATGCAACTTATTTTAAAGGGAATATGCGGAAAATTTTTAACTGATTACCGCCAATTAGCCAAGTAGTAAGAACAATCTTCATTTATTGCATAAAAAAACAGTCCTTGATGTTTGAAATCAAGGACTGTGGTTTCATTTTAAGTTTGATAACTTCCTTGTTGATTGGAGCAGTTTTCCTGTTTCTTTTAAGATAGAATATTGTCATTATCACCATTATCTCCATAAACCAGTAGAGGATATGGAGATGTTGGAGGTATTTCTTTTCTTGTTAAAGTAATAAGTGTTCCCCTACTGGTAGAATGTCGGCAAAATGAAATCCCGACGGCACTTAAATTACTTTTTAAATTATTTAACCGTCGGCTCAAGCCGTTTGGTTTGGGTGGAAGCTCACTAGCATTTATCCCATAATCAGGTGCTAGTTTTTTTAGAAAAACCAAAAGTTCGCTGACCAACCCATTCCAAGACGTGCCGCTTTTCAAAAAAGAAAAAATTAATTGACCTACTGCATCCGACTGTAAAGACTCAATGTTTTGAATTTCACGGACAGCAGCATATTCTTGTAGGAATTGTTCTCCATATCCTCCTAATGCTTCACCAATGGCATACCCCCACTTAGCAAAGTCTGCCATACGAGGAAGTTTTTCCAGCTTTACTGTTGGAAAAATTGCCATTGCACGAGAAAGTGTGTCAAAAACACCACCTAGAATAGAGGGCAAATCTTGATAAAAATTAGAAAGAATTATTTTTGTCTCTTTTCTTTCGTCTTCAGATATTCTTTCTAACTCTATCAGCAAAGATCGGTCTAATAAATCAGCACGATCTGCGACATTGTTAATGCCATTGATTGCAAGACAACGTTGAAAATTGAAAACACAGTCCTCCGTGTTGGTAAATAATTTCCGTTGTTGAATTCCTCCCCCAGTAATTACCCGACAGAGGGTATCACTGATTTCGTTAGAAATACGTGATACATTATCAAATGGTAAAAACCAATGTTGTTGGAAATTCAAAATTAGTGATCGTGAATCATTGTCCAGCATCAAATTGTCCAAAGAAAATGGATCTATTATTTTTTTAAGTAAACTGCAGGCTGTGCTTTTGGCAGAGCCTTTTTCCCCATAAAGCACCAACATGGCATGAGGGATAGCTGGAACAAAGCAACTCACAAGCCAGCATAAAAACAAAAGATGATTCTGCTTTAAATTGATATACTGAAAGATTTTTCGAATATCGCCATTAATTTTTGGAATAACTTGTGCTTTTTGATGCTGATAGCGACAAAATAGAATCGGCGGGTTGTCAATTAAATTCCAACCATTAGCTGTCACTTTAATGACTTGCCAGGATGAATTGGTTAAATCGTACCAAAAGGCTCCATCTTGCTCGGCAACACGAGTAGCTAGATTGATTATTTGTTTTTCATTAAATAAGATTTTAGCTTCTAGTAATTTCACGACTTGCTTAATTGCTTCCGATTTTGCAATATGTCCAGTTGCTTCGTGATACAATTTATAGAGCCAGCTATTTAATTCTTTGCTTTCCAAAGAATAGACCTCAGTATGGTTTTCAACTGGTATTCCGAGACATGGTTCGTTATACTGGTTACTGAAAAATACCACATTGGCTTCTTCTACCAGATTAATTATGATTTCAGCTTGTGTTTCTTTCTTGTGACTTGACATCGGTTTCTCAGATGAGATAGAACTAGCCGCTAATTCATCAATTTCTTCCATAGTGTGTCCGGCCTTCAACCAATCGAAAACATCTTGCTTTTCACCTAAACCGGGCAAATACAAAATTTTAGAATTCGGCAAATTTTTGTGGATTTGCTTAGCATAGCCAACTCCGGGCTTATCGTTGTCCGGAAGAATAACCACCGTTTTGCCCTGAAAATATTTTGTATATTCTGGATACCATTTTGAGTCGGCGCCACTATCAAGAGTGGTTGCTACTCGTCCAGCTTTAATGACCGCATCAGCACATTTTTCACCTTCGACAAAGTAAACGGTTTCAGCCGTTAAAATTTCTGGAAGATGATAAGGAATGCGTTGAACGCCATTGATATTTTTTGTGCCATCAGGTTTACAAAAGTAGAATGTTTTCTGACCATTGGCATAATCTAACCGAATTTTCTCATAAAGTAAAACATTCTCGGCACTATAGTATTTGTACACAGTTTGTGTAGCAGCTTTTTGAACGGATTCAGTTTTATATTCATATAGATCACTCATAGATAAACCAACCTTCTTTAAAATATCCTCAGTAGAGCAGCCAGCAAAACAATGTATCAAAATTTTTTGCTTATCTTCTGACAATCCGATTGATAAACTAGGATGATTATCATTGTGTGCCGGACAAAGTGCCATATATCCTTTATCACATTGTTTAACTCCTTTGAAGCAACTTAAAATTAATTGTAAATCCATTTTGTTCCTCCTGTTTCGACTCGGGGTGCGCACAAGCACTTAATCCCCCATGTTAATAATGGCCTAGCATTTTCTAAATGGTTTAAAATTTTCAATTTATAAAGTGCCATAGACATTATTTATAATACTTTTACAATGATGACATTCTCCCGATTGAAAGCGTTAACTCCCTTACACATGAATCTGTTTTGAAATCCAATTATTTAGTTCCTCTACGGGAATTAAGCGCCGCTTTCCCAGACATAGCACCGGAAATCCTTCACGATGCGTAAGACGATACGCAAGTGTTTCAGATATTCCCAAAAAATCGGCCATTTCTTTGACGCTTAAAATTGACTTGTCTTTCATAATTATGACCATTCCTTTCCGCTGCGCTCCAAGGCACCAAAGGGCATGAAATCCGCTTGACCTATGCAGCACAGTACAATATAATGGTTAAAGAATAGTGACCTCCCGGTGTTTGGCCGTTGGATTCACCGTCGATTTTACGCCCGACATGCAGGTGTAGTGGCAAAAGCCTTGACCTATTCTTTAACTGAGACGGAATAGCGTGCAAAAGCGGTCCAGGTACTGGGCTTGGTTTTTGTACGCTTTTTTTGTTTTTGCCTTATTTGCGGCCTATTTTGAGTGTTTCAACCTTTCACCTCCTATAGATAACAACGATTTGGCGAAAAAAACGAGTCAAGTCGTTTTAAAACACGACCTGACTCGGTACTCTTGATATTATTGATATGTGATTATTAATCTTCTCAAAACAAATTTTACTTTCATATTTTATAATTTTTATCGTTATACCCTACGATTCTAAAAATGTCAACCGTTTTTAAAATTAAAATTCACTGATCTATCAGGGCTAATAATTATAAGGTGAATTATAAGGAAACAAAAAAATAAAGGCTTCTAGATTTCTCTAAAAGCCTTTCTA
>CATZDY010000146.1 GCA_958417755.1 uncultured Peptococcaceae bacterium | reverse complement strand
CACTGACAGCTTCTTTGCCTTTGCAAAGAAAGTAATGGGCCCCATCGTACCACTTGATGGTGCCAAAGGGATGCTCCACTACCTGTTTGCGCAGTACTGCTGTTTATCACTTTATCGCCAAACAACGATTTTTTATTTACCGTTATGAGATAAATGATATCAACATTTGTTTCCCATCTTCAATGATTGAATGCTCATAATTATCTACAAAAAAGTTTTTTACTACATGAGATTTTGTTTTTCAGTTCATGTTTCTATTACCTTCATCAGTTACAACACATATTGCCCTTAAATCATCATCATACAAAGCAAACATTTCCCCCTGATATAAATATTAATCATATTTATTTGCTTGTCAGCAATAAGAAGTAAGTACATAAAATTTCTCTTTTCTTTATCTTCGATTTGAACGATTTTCATATTTTTCCTTCATAATTTTTTCAATAATATTGTGGCATTGCTTTTTATGTTTTTCGGAACATACAATTTATAAAAGAAAATGTGTGCCATGTAACCAAAACCAGCACATTTTCAGATAATCATTTTATTTCTCAGATTATTTGAAGAATACTTTTACTGTAAAACTAATGTACCATTCCGATAATCTTCATATAAGTGTTTATTCCTTTGTGTAGTATTTTTCGCCTCACCTACATCTTTTGCTTTTAGGATTAGGAACATATATTTATCTTGCCTTCTCATTATTTTAGGTTATAACATGAGAGGCCACTGTTTCAACAGTAAGAATGGAAACGTAGCTTTTTCTTTTTTTATTATCAAAGCTGGCCTGATTTCATAATTTGTGGACCTAATAAAAGTTGCTTTTGCAAAACAGTATCAGATATAATGTGATCAATGTGTGCTTTATCATTTTATTTCTAATTCACGGAGATTATTTCAGTTAAGGAGAATGGTTATGGAGCATCAAGAAACTACACAACCGGTGCCGAAGGCTGGAAAACCGAAGACAGCTGGCGAATATAGCCGGATATTGGATACTGCGAAGCTCGGAGTCATTGGCTTTTTGCTTGATGAGGATCTTTCTATTCTATGGGCCAATGACTATTTTTATAAAAAAACCGGTTATTCGAAAGAAGATTATCACAATTGTTTTCAAACCATACGCCAGTATTATACAGTCTATCCAAAGGATTTCGAATCTCTAAAGAACAGGCTGGTCAGCGCCATGGAAAAGGATGAACCGAATGTGGAACTGACAGCTCGCATGCCACAAAAAGGTGGAGATTTCGCTTGGGTCCATATCGCGGCGGCCTTTGCTGAAAAAAATTTGGATGGCCATATTACATGCTATGCGATTTACAATGATATCAGCAATGAGGTCCTTCAAAAGGAGGAACAACCTCATTGTGTGGATAAAAAGACGGAGTACTTTAAGTGGATGTTGGATGAGTATATGGGCAATGTCTATATCTGCGATATGGAGACCTATGAACTTTTATATCTCAATAAATCTTCTTGTGAAACCATAGGCCTTTCCCTTGAAAAAATGGTTGGGAACAAATGTTATGAAGTAATTCAGGGCAGGACTTCTCCTTGTCACTTTTGTACCAACGATCGTTTGACTGAGGATGAATTTTATGAGTGGGAGTTTTTTAACCCGCTTTTAGACCGCACTTTTATGATTAAAAATCGCATTGTCAATTGGAAAGGTCACAGGGCACGCCTTGAGCTATCGCACGACAACAATAGCCTGGAATATAAATTGGCGAAAAAGGACCGGGAGCGGGAAGCAATTCTCAGAACAATCCCTGGTGGGCTTGCGCGACTGGATGCGCGGGATATGAGCACTATTCTTTGGTATGGCGGCGGATTTTTACACCTAATTGGCTACACAAAAGAACAGTTTGAAAATGAATTACATTCCCAATGTAACTATATACATCCAGACGATATGGTACGCGCAATGAGTATAATGCAAAATGCAAAGAAAACTGGCGAGGATACAATTATGGAAGCGCGTATCATTACCCGTGACGAAAAGACAAGGGTTTTAACAATCACATTAAGTTATGTAAGCAGCGAGGATAGTTGGGATGGCATTGAATCCTTCTACAGTATTTATATTGATGTAACAAAAGAGCGCAAGGAACAGGCAAGGCAGCGTATGGCGTTGGAAGACGCCTATCAGGCAGCCCGGGTGGCAAGTTTGGCAAAGACAAACTTCCTATCTTCCATGTCCCATGATATTCGGACGCCTATGAACGCAATTATGGGTATGGTAGCAATTGCCCAAGCCAACTTGAATTCTTCCGAAAAAATACATGACTGTTTGAATAAAATCAGCACCTCAAGTCGGCATCTGCTTAGCCTAATTAACGAAGTTTTAGATATGTCAAAAATTGAAAGTGGCAAAATTGATCTCACGCTTGAGCAGGTCAACCTACCAAACCTGATTCAAAGTATAACAGATATGTGCCGCCCTTTGCTTGCTGAAAAAAATCAACAATTCAAAATCAGTATTGGTCAGATACAGCACGAAAATGTAGTTGCAGATGGAGACCGTTTGCAGCAGATTCTGATGAATCTCCTCTCCAACGCCATAAAATATACCCCTAAGGGCGGGACAATCACCTTAAGAATCAACGAACTGCACGCACCAATTCCCAAGAAAAGCCAATATGAGTTCATCTGTATTGACAATGGCATTGGGATTTCCAGCGAATTTATGCCTTTTATCTTTGAACCATTTTCGCGGGCTGAGGATCCTCGTATTAGTAAACTCCAAGGTACGGGGCTTGGCATGACCATTACGGAAAATATTGTCCGTATGATGAATGGCACGATTGAAGTGCAAAGTAAGCTGGGAGCAGGAAGTAAATTCACGGTATCTATTCCCCTTGAACTGTGTATGGAAGAAGAGTCATGCAGCAGTGAATTGATTGGTTTACCAGTGCTAGTGGTAGATGATGATCAAATCACCTGTGAAAATGCCACGGCACTTTTAAACGAATTGGGCATGCGGGGATACTGGGTATTGTCGGGAGCAGAAGCGATTGCCCGTATTGCAAGGGCTCACGAACAAAATGATGATTTCTTTGCTGTTATTTTGGACTGGAAAATGCCGGAGATGGACGGACTGGAAACAATCAAAGCCATTCGGAAAAAATTGGGCAAGGATGTGCCCATCATCATTATCTCAGCTTATGACTATTCCAATATTGAAGAAGAATTTCTGCGTGCAGGCGCTGATGCATTCATTACAAAACCTCTCTTTAAGTCAAAAATGCTGCAAGTCCTTCAGTTGTTCATCTCTCCAAACAAAACGGATGCTGCAAACTCTACGGAGGAGGAAAAGCCTCCAGCATCACTTGGAAAGCGGGTGCTGTTGGCAGAAGATAACGATATTAACCGTGAGATCGCAGTGGAACTGCTCCAAATGCAGAATATCGAGGTGGATGCAGTGGAAAATGGCCAACAAGCGCTGGAAGTGTTTGAAGCCTCTGCTCCAGGGGAATATGGCGCTATCCTAATGGATATCCAAATGCCGGTTCTAAATGGTTATGATGCTACTGCTGCGATCCGCTCTTTGGAGCGAAGCGATGCCCAAACCATACCCATTTTCGCATTAACGGCTGACGCTTTTGCCGCTGACGTGGTAAAGGCTCGTGGTGCTGGGATGAATGACCATATTGTAAAACCTATTGATATAAAACATTTGGTCGAAGTTTTGCAAAGATGGATGGAATAAAAATCTATATGGCATTTTTTCAGAGATACTCAAACTTGTTGGAAGTATCTCTTTTTAAAAGAAAGATGTAGGCTCTAATTTCTTGATGAATTGTAAACTTCACAAAAGCACTGCACAGTCATTTGCTATGTAATTCAGAAATTCTAGAAATAACCTTGCGATATCTCATTCCAACAGTTAGAAGCAAACGCTCTATCGCAGTCTTGCCAGTCAGATACAATTTAACTTTTATCATGATCTTTCCCTCTATTCAAAAAATAGCTTGCTGTTATCAAATACCTATTGTCCAACGTAAAGAGCCCTCAAAGCGCTCGAAAGAGATGGCTTGATAAGACTCCGTGGGGCAAGGCTACGGGTCGTTCTCACCAAGCCCTATGAGAACTATTTATCCCTATATTTAAAAACAAGATACAAATATATTTCAATAAAAGTCTCAGATTTCCTAAAAAAGACCCATAAGCAAAACTTTCCTCATTTAACCTTTATCTCCAGCTTTAAAATTATAAATAGGTTTCACAATATGCATGATTTCAGCAGTGGGTTCTATTTGTTTGATAATATCATCCATGGTTTTATAAGCCATGGGACATTCATCCAGAGTCTCTTGATTTACAGAAGTTGTATAGATTCCCTTCATCTGCTGTTTGAATGCTGATACAGTAAATTGCTGTTTTGCTTGGGCCCGGCTCATCAATCTACCAGCCCCATGGGGGGCAGAAAAATTCCAATCTGCATTGCCTTTTCCGCTACAAATCAAACTACCATCCCGCATATTGATGGGGATGAGCAATTTCTCTCCTTTTTGGGCGGATACGGCACCTTTACGTAAAATCATATGTTCTGTATCAATATAATTATGAATAGTGGTAAAGGAATCTGCCACACGTAATTTCATGCCTTTCACAATTTCACGGACAATGGCCTTGCGATTCAGCATAGCATAATGCTGCACAATACTCATATCATGCAGATAATCTTCAAATAATTCCCCTGTCACATAGGCGAGGGAAGAAGGAATATCCATAAATTTTTGTTGTTTTAGTTGTTGTAAATTTTGCTGCTGCTCTTTTTCTTTGCCTTTGGCTTTGTATGTTTCAATAAAATGGACCTGCCCCTTTTCAGTAAGTTGCTTTAATGCAGTATAACCGGCATTTTGGTAATATTTTGCCACTTCTACCCCTAAATGACGGCTGCCAGAGTGTACCACTAAATATAAAGTTCCTTGAGCATCCCTGTCTATTTCAATAAAATGATTGCCCCCTCCTAAAGTGCCAATGCTTTGATAAGCCCGTTCCGAATGAATCTTCTTGATACAGCGCAATTTAAACAAATCGACTTCATGGGCATAGGCATGGGAAGTCGGGCGTATAGCAAAACCAGCGGGAATTTTTTCCCGGATTAAGGTATCTAATTTTTGTAATTCCAAATGTTGATTGCGCAACTGCACTGTTTCCATACCACATCCAATGTCCACCCCTACAAGATTGGGAACAATTTTATCACCAATGGTCATTGTTGTACCAATGGTACATCCTACCCCAGCATGAACATCAGGCATAACCCTAATTTTACTTCCTTTCACAAACATTTGATCACATAAAGTATGGATTTGAGCAGCAGCCTTTTCCTCCACATGCTCAGTAAATACTTTTGCTGTGTTATATTGTCCTTCAATGATTTGCATGATGATTTCCCCAAAATATGTTATAAAATAATACAGCCAGTATAGCATAATTGTCCCATCTTTGTCCCTGTTTTCTCCAAGGTTAAGGTATATTTTTTCCTTACCCTCATACACATGTATTGGACATGTTTTATGGGGGGTGTTCCATGTCAAATGCAAGAAATACCATTTTGGCTGACCTTTTTTTACGCGGTTTACCTTATTTGCTCATTGCTTTGATGTTATTTTTTTTAGGCATTGTAACCGGTGTCATTGCAGCAGAACAGCTCAGTGCCAACCAAACCCATGAAATGTTGACTTATATCCATGACTTTATAAGTCATATTGATAGCATCCAACCGGATAATG
>CATZDY010000145.1 GCA_958417755.1 uncultured Peptococcaceae bacterium | reverse complement strand
GTGTTCCTTCTTCCTCCATATTGACGGGAACTGTACAACGTATAGATAGATCGAAATCAGTAGCTGTTAAAGTGAGCACATCTTTTGCGCAGTGAAAACAAATTCCCGTTAAAGCGGGTAGGGGACTTTTGGCAGAGACTGCTCTTTGCACAACTTGTAATGCATACAAAAGATTTTCTTTTTGAATAAAAAATTTCATCGTTTTACACCATCATCAATATTATTATAGTTTATTGATCTTTTATTCTTAGTCGTAGTAGTAGGATGTGTGAATTTGTTGATAACAGCTTCCAAGAAAGTCATGGCGCTACTTTAAACCTTCTAAAAAAATGTTTATCATCCTGTTTATAAAAAGAAAATATTTTCTCTTTTTTTGCTATCCTTACCAGTTGCCCACAATATAAACAAATCAATTTTTAATCATGTTAATGATTTTGTTTATATTGTTCTGTAGGGTTTCATCTGCTTGCAATTCTGACTGTACCCGTTCACATGCATGAATCACTGTAGTGTGATCTCGTCCACCAAAATATTCTCCTATTTTGGGCAAAGATAAATCAGTCATTTCCCGGGTTAAATACATTGCAATTTGTCTGGGAAAAGCTATGTTTCTTGTTCTTCTTTTTGATTTTAAGTCTTCCATTTTTACATGAAAAAATTCGGATACTACTTGATGAATCAATTGAATATTAATTTGTTTTGTTTGTTTGGGGGGCAATAAATTTTTAAGAACTTCTGATGCCATTGTTAAATTTGTTTCACAACCATTTAATGAAGAAAAGGCTGCTAAACGAATGAGTGCTCCCTCTAATTCTCTAATGTTGGATTGTATCCTGTCAGCTATAAAATATAGAATATCATCAGAAATCGTCATATTTTCCAACTGTACTTTTTTTCTTAAAATAGCGATTCTTGTTTCCAAATCAGGAGGTTGAATATCCGTAATCAATCCCCATTCAAATCTAGAACGCAAACGATCCTCTAAAGTTGGTATTTCTTTTGGAGGACGATCACTGGATATAATGATCTGTTTGTTGGCTTCGTACAAAGTGTTAAATGTGTGGAAAAATTCTTCCTGGGTTGATTCTTTACCAGCCACAAATTGGATATCATCAATCAAAAGAATATCCATATTCCGATATTTATTTCTAAATTCTTCTTGTTTTTTATCTCGTATAGAGTTAATCAAATCATTGGTAAATTTTTCGGAGGTAACATAGGCTATTTTTAGTTTTTTATTTTTATTTTTTATATGTTGGGCAATGGCATGCATTAAATGCGTTTTGCCCAAACCAACACCCCCGTACATAAAAAAGGGATTGTATGTTTTAGCAGGTGAATCAGCCACTGCCAATGAAGCAGCATAGGCAAAACGGTTGCTATCACCAACCACAAATGAATCAAAGGAATATTTAGGATTTAAATTAACAAATGATTCATTTTGGTCACTTTTATTTTTCTTTGTGCTGGATTGAAGTGCCTGGGGTATTTCATCTTTTAAAATGAATTTTACATCCAAATCTTTTTCTGTAATATCATTCAATGTGGAGCGAATGATTGGTTGATATCGTTCTGCCAACCATTCTTTGGAAAAACTTTCGGGAACTTGGATGTAAAAAATGTTATCAACAATATCAACAGGCAGCATCAATTGCAACCATGTTTCTAAAGATGGATTGCTTATTTTTTTTTGTAATATTGAAATGATTTTTTCCCAGGTAATAGATACCTCGGTATCGTTCATGAACAAAAGCCCCCAGTGGTTTTCAAGATAAAAATATGCGTTTTGCTTTTTCGAGAATCTGTAAAAAAGTCTCCATAATATGGGAGACCTTATGAAAAAATATTATGTATATAAATATTCATAAAAGGGGGAAAATATTGTGGATAAATAGTTTAATTTCCATTTATGATAACAAAAATTCTATGGATTATCAACCAAGAATCAGCTTTCTTATATAATCAAGATATGATTACACTTTGGAATAAACAAAAAATCCACAGACTGGGGATTCATTTGAATATATTGAGTTGAATATTTCTTACAACTAAAAATTGAATTGAAACGATTTAAAACAATGCTTCTTTCATAATATATTTTTTCTAAAGTAGGACTTAGGCAAAGTCACTGGGAGTTCTTGACTCCTAAGCAATCATTCATATATAATAACATGAAATGTTTTGCCATTTGAATGGGGAAAATGATTCAGGATTAGGAGGTGTAAAAAATGAAAAGAACATATCAACCTAAAAATAGAAAACATAAAAGGGTACATGGGTTTTTAAAAAGAATGTCTACGAAAGATGGTAGAAATGTAATCAAACGTCGGAGGCTAAAAGGAAGAAAAGTCTTAACTGCTTAAGGCCGCTGGAAAAGTGGCCTTTCATCATTCGTATAAGAAAGAAAAAAGTTGGTTAATCTATATATACCATTTATTCAAATATATGGTATTATAAAGGTGTATGAATGGCTATTTTGTGTACCATAAAAAAAAATGCTGATTTTAAAAAGGTGTATGATAAAGGTAAATCAGTGGTGGGTTATTCACTGGTTTTATATTATTTCCCAAATATTTATCAAGAAAAAAGATTTGGTTTTTCAGTAGGGAAAAAAGTTGGCAAAGCTGTGGTGCGTAATCGTGTAAAAAGAGTACTAAAAGAAGTATGCAGGTTAAATCAGCATTGGTTTTTGGAAGGATATGATTACATATTAATTCCGCGTAAGGGATTTATGAAAAGAAATTTTAAACAAATTGAAGAGGATTTGTTTAAGCTTACGGAGAGGGCTTTTAAACAATGAAACGAAATTTTTTTGCTAAAATCATGATCAAGGGATTGATATTATATAAAAAATATATTTCACCTCTTAAGCCTCCTGTTTGTCGTTTTTATCCTACCTGTTCACAATATGCCATTGATTCATTACAAAAATATGGATTCTGTAAAGGCATGGTGAAAGCACTGATACGATTGTTAAAATGTCATCCTTTTCATCCGGGAGGATATGATCCTGTCCGATAAATTGGAGCAAAGGGGGAATTTATTTGGGTGAAATCTGGCAGTCATTGGTAGATGGTATAGCCTGGGTTTTGGAAATGTTGCATCAATTTGCATCATCTATAGGTTTGGATAGTTATGGATGGGCAATTATTTTGCTTACCATTATTATTAAAATTATTTTATATCCATTGACTTTAAAACAAATGAAATCAATGACAATGATGCAACAAATTGCTCCTTTAATTAAAGAGATACAAAATAAATATAAAGAAAAAGATCCCCAAAAAATGCAACAAAAAATGATGGAATTATACCAGAAATACAATGTCAATCCGTTGGCTGGTTGTTTGCCTTTATTGATCCAAATGCCGATTTTAATTGCTCTTTACCGTGCTTTGCTACATTTTCAGTATCCAGATCCCAATCATGCAGGTTTTTTATGGATTGAAAGTCTTAGTAAAGCTGGGGATCCCTTTTACATTATACCAATCCTAGCTGGGTTAAGTACTTTTGCGCAATCAAAAATGGTATCCAATATGCAAGATCCCACCCAAAAAATTATGTTAATTACAATGCCTATTTTTATTGCCTGGATTACCACAACAGTACCTGCTGGTCTTGGAATCTATTGGATAGTTTTTAATTTAATGGGCATGCTACAGCAATATTTTGTGAATAAACAAACCCTAGCTATGAAGGAGGCGCTAACGAAAGGTGCAAACAATAGAAAAAACAGCTAAAACAGTGCAAGAGGCTGTCAATCAGGCGCTTGATGAGTTGGGGATAACAGCAGAAGAAGCAGTGATAGATATTTTGGAAGAACCATCAAAAGGGCTTTTTGGTCTGCTGGGGGCCAAGCCAGCCAAAGTACGGATTCGTATAAAGGATAGTGTGTCCAGACGGGCCAAAGAATTATTGGAAAATATATTGGTAGCCATGAAAATTGATGCCAAAGTTGTTGTTTTGGAAAATGAAGATCATGTCAATATCAATGTAGAAGGTACAGATCTCGGAGTTTTGATTGGTCGCAGAGGAGATACTTTGGATGCTCTGCAGTATTTAGTAAGTTTATCTGTCAATAAAAATCAAATTGCCAAAAAGAAGGTATTTTTAGATATAGAGGGATATAGGAAAAAAAGAGAATTAACATTACAAAAACTTGCTATAAAATTAGCTGATAAGGCTTGTCAAAGAGGTAGAAATGTCGTATTAGAACCAATGAATTCATTGGAAAGAAGAATTATTCATACTGCTTTACAGAGTAGAGATGATGTTTCTACCTTCAGTGAAGGAGAAGAACCTTATCGTAAAATTATTATTGCACCAAAACGATAGAGGATGCAGTAAAGACTTATGATGAAAGAACCCAGCGGCTTATTAACCGTCTGGGTTTTTTTATAGGATTTTGTTTTTGTATTTCATTTGCTATAATCCTATTGATAGGAGATGGAGCATCATGGTTTTTGATACCATAGCTGCCATTGCCACTCCTTTAGGGGAAGGTGGTATTGGCATTATAAGAATCAGTGGTGAAAATGCATTGGCCATTGCCAATGGCATATTTGTCAGTCAAAGAGGTGAGCATTGGTTTCAAGGAAGTCATCGGGTTTATTACGGACAGATAGTGAACAAACAAGAGGGTGTTTTGATCGATGAGGTGTTGTTAACAGTAATGTTGGCGCCACATTCATATACTAGAGAGGATATTGTGGAAATAAACTGTCATGGTGGTATTGTTTCGATAAGAGAAATCTTAAAATTGGTACTTCATTCTGGGGCGAGGTTGGCACAACCTGGTGAATTTACAAAACGGGCATTTTTAAATGGCAGATTGGATTTAACCCAAGCAGAATCAGTGATTGATGTGATTCGGGCAAAAACAGATTTTTCTTTAAAAGTGGCTGTAAATCAATTAAAAGGAAATTTATCTAAACAAATTCATTGCATTGCTGAGCAAATGTTAGGAATTTTAGCAGAATTAGAGGCAGCCATTGATTTTCCTGAGGATGAAATAGAAGAACGTACAATGGAGGAAATTTGTAAAACAGCCTATGAATTGATAGAAAAGCTAAATATTTTAATCGAAAATGGAAAAACAGGAAAGGTATTTCGGGAAGGCATACGAGCAGTGATTGTAGGTAAGCCAAATGTTGGTAAATCTTCTTTATTAAATGCCTTGTTGCGGGAGGATCGAGCCATTGTAACGGAAATTGCAGGTACCACCAGAGATTTGATCGAAGAAACATATCAAGTCAAAGGAATTCCTTTGCGTCTTATGGATACAGCAGGGATTCGAGAAACCTTGGATTTTGTTGAAAAAATCGGAGTGGAAAAAACAAAATCTTGCCTTGAAGATGCAGATATCATTTTATTGGTGGTGGATGCTACCCAAGGAATAACCAGGGAAGAACAAGAATTGATTGATAAGCATGGTGAAAAAAAGTTATTATTAATTGTGAATAAAATTGATTTACAAAAAACAAGTATCAACATACAATCTAATATTCCCATGAGCATGGTATCAGCCCTTACAAGGGATGGTATAGATGCATTGGAGGAAGAGATTTTTAACATGATTTTATCAGGAGATTTCGCTCAACCTGACGATGTACTTGTTAGCAATGTAAGACATCAAATTGTGATGGAAAAGGCTAAGGAACATTTACAGCATTTTGTGGATGCTTTACAACATGGGTTAACACCAGATTTAACTTCTTTGGAGTTAAGGTGTGCCTGGGAGGCCGTAGGGGAAATAACAGGAGAGAGTATA
>CATZDY010000144.1 GCA_958417755.1 uncultured Peptococcaceae bacterium | reverse complement strand
AACAACCGGGCTTACAGTTTGCCCGGGGAAGATCCCAAGGTATCCATTAACTTTGATACAGCCCGGCAAGTTTGTGAAGCCAAAGGTTCTGGTTGGCACCTGATGACCAATGCCGAATGGGCAGCCCTGGCCCTTTGGTGTAGGAAAAATAACTGCATGCCTCAAGGGAATAATGATTATGGTAAAGACCATGAGGAAGAAACGTATACCGCAGTGCCCGCGTCCTATGGAGAGGATGGCAGAATCAATCGCGTACTGACTGGTACAGGCTCCAAAACCTGGAGCCACAACGGCGAGGCGGACGGGATTTTTGATCTCAATGGCAATGTGTATGAATGGGTAGGCGGGTATCGAACCATGGACGGAGAAATCCAAATCTTGCTCAATAATGATGCTGCGGATTTCCGCAATGCCCAAAATAGCAGCAGTGTTAAATGGCGGGCCATGCTGTCAAATGGAACCCTGGTGGAACCCGGTACAGCAGGAACTTTGAAATGGGACTATACCGCGGATCCTGGTACTGAACATACAAATAATATATTTTGCTTAAACACAGTCATTGAAAATCCGGCCAGCAATAACAATCCATACGGGCATGCATTTTTTTCTGCTATGATAGTAAAAGATGGAGTCATGGTGCCGGAAATGATGAAGGCACTTGCCCTATTCCCCGTAGACAGTGGGGACTATGGGGAGGATACTTTTACAATGCAGAATAAAAATGAAAAGCTTGCCTATCGGGGTGGTAGCTGGGAAAGCACCATGGCAGCAGGTGTTTTCCGTTTGTATGGAAATGCTAGTCGTTCAACTTTAAGTACGAGCCTCGGCTTTCGCGCTGCCTATATCCCGGACCTCTAAGATTTTTATTTACTTAGATTAGTTGATTGCAGGAAGCATAACACTGCTATACTTCCTATTGTTATTTTACAAAACAAACAGCTCCTAAAACAAATCCGCCTAGGAGCCGGTACGTACAAATGTAATACAATTCCCGTCAAGTTGATAAATCAGCAACCAGTCAGGCTGGATATGGCATTCTCGGCATCCAATATATTGATTGCTTAAAGGATGTTCTTGATACTTTTGCTCTAATACAATTTCATTTTCCAGGTCTTTCATCACTGTTTGGATGAGCGTCATATCTAGCCCTCGTTTTATCGCCAATTTGAAGTCCTTACGGAACCTATTGGTATAATAGACTTCTCGCATCAAAGTCCCATTTCTTTCAAAAAACTATCTACGCTTTGGGGCTTAGCGGATATTTTTCCAGTAGATATAGCGTGGGCTTCTTGTATGGCCTCTTCGGTTTCCTTATTATAACGTGGCTTTTTCATTGCAAAAGGAAGACCACCTTCCATCAAAGATTGATGAAAGAAAATATT
Source organism: uncultured Peptococcaceae bacterium (assembly GCA_958417755.1). Classification (GTDB taxonomy): domain Bacteria; phylum Bacillota; class Desulfotomaculia; order Desulfotomaculales; family Desulfocucumaceae; genus CATZDY01. The sequence goes on along the minus strand of CATZDY010000144.1, from coordinate 4,540 downwards.
GACTGCATCTGAAACAGTAATGCCAAATTGGGCATACAAGGCTTCAATTGCCTGCTTGGTTGCCGAATCAATACGAATGTTAATCACAGTATCTTTTGCCATACAGAACCACCTCTTTACAATAAATTATATTACAAACACAATACATCATTTAAAAAATGGTTTCTATATCTTTTCCAGCCCAGGGGCATCTAAAAGCTTAGTGCTTTGGATGGGCGGGGCATGCCCCGCCCTTTTCCTATATCCCTAGGAATCATTTTTATTTGAACCGGATGCCCTGGCGCTCCGAAGCCTTGACCAGGATGATACCCAGGATGCAGGTGAGGGCTTCGGCAATTCCTGCGGTATGCCAGATGCTGCTTGTCCCCAAGAGCATGGGGATAAACAAGATGGCCGGCACCTTGAAAAGCAAACTCCGGCTTAAGGAAATGATGGTGGACTGCATGGTGCGCTTGGTGGAATAGAGATACGCCACCATGATGGTATTGGCCCCCATGAAGATGAAGGACCAGCCAAAGGCCGGAAAAGCAGCTGTGGCAAGGCTGGCCAATTGGGGGTCACCATTGAAAATATGCACAATGGGTTCTCCCCAGATGACCACAAGGCCGTAGAAGGCTGTGGATGCCACCAGGTTGAGCAACAGGCCTGTGCGGAAATAATACTTGAGATTGTTTTGGTTCTTTTCGCCATAGCTTTGGCCCCACAAAGGCTGAATTCCTTCGGATATACCGAAAATAATGGCATTGAAAATGGAAAACACGTAATTGAGCACACTAAAAGCGGATATCCCCATGTCTCCCAGCATCTTGCCAATGATAAGGTTGTAACAAAGGACTGTGACGGGGCCGCCCAGTTGGGACACAAATTCCGGAAAACCCCTTTTGATGATTTTGCCACAAAGCTTCAGGGAAAGGGTAAACTTGGTTAGGCGCAGACGGCCTTGTTTCCGGATGAAATGGGTGCTTAAAACCAAAAGGGCCAAGGTTTCCCCCAAACCGGACGCAAGGGCAGCTCCCTTTAAACCCATTGCCAAGGGGAATACGAAAAGCCAATCCAAAAAGATATTGGCCAGGGCGCCTGAGAAAAGGCCCCAGAAGGCCAGTCCCGGCGCGCCGTCATTGCGCACATAGGCAGCCAGGCAGATGCTCAAAGCCCAAAAGACAAAAAACATGGACATGTAAAACATGTACTCTGCGGACAGGGGTAAAAAGGTGGGGCTGGCCCCCAAGAGACGGGATATTGGTGCTGGCAGGAGCATGCCTGCAGCCGTGACTCCCAATCCGCAAACCAGGCCCAGGATCAGGGAGGTCATAAAGGCTTCATTGGCTCCTTTGTGATCACCCCGTCCCTGGCGCACGGCAATGACTGTTGAACCGCCAATGGCAATCATGGAAAAAAAGGCTGCCGCAATGGTCACAAAAGGCAGGACAATATTCACAGCCCCTAAGGCGTGAACCCCAATCCCTTGGCCCACAAAAATGCCGTCCACCACCACATAAATAAAGGCCACCAAAAGCCCCCCCACAGAGGGCAGCACGTATTGAAACAATGTTTTTAGTCTTGCCTGGTTTTGGTCAAGCATATCAAAAAGCCTCCTATCCCTGGTTTTGCCCTTGACGTTATAGCAGATACCATATACCATATACCATAAGCTGTATAGTAACAATACAGTCAAGGCTTTTTGAGGAGATACAATGAAAATTGCTGATTATTTTTCCATCAGTGAGTTTGCCGAGTTAGTGGGTTTAAACCGAAAAACTTTGATTTTTTATGATCAAATTGGTTTGTTTTCCCCTGCCCATGTGGCGGAGAATGGCTATCGGTATTATTCTTATCAACAAATCTATGTGATAACCGTGATTCTCACCTTAAAGAACCTGGGCATGCCTTTGCGGGAAATCAAAGCCTATGTGGGCCATCGTGATCCCCAAAAGGTCCGGGCTATCTTTGAAAAGCAAAACCAGTTGATTGCCCAAAAAATCCGCAAATTGGAGAGCTTGCAGGATATGATTGCCAGGCGTTTGGGGGCCATGCAAGAGGGCTTGTCCGGGGATACCTCCTCCTTGGCAGTGGTCAACTTACCGGACATCCCCCTGTTTACCAGCAGACCCATTCATTTGGGCAAGGATGAGATACCTGACGCTGTATGGCTGGATTTTTATGCTGCTTGCGAGAAACAGCATATTTCCTTTGGCTATCCGGTGGGATTTACCATTAACCAAGAAAACCTAAGCCCAGGCCGGACCCATGTGGTTTCCCATCTCTGGTTCCATTTGCAGCAAGGGAAATATGCCAATGACGCCATTCCTGGGGGCACTTATTTGCAGGGCTATGCCCAAGGGGTTAACCCAGAGGATACGGATAATCTGTACCAAGAACTTTTTGCCTTTGCCCAGGAACAGGGTTTGGCAATTGCTGGCAATGCCTATGAGGAATATCTTTTGGATGAAGTGACCACAGCAAATCCGGACCAGTATTTGCTGCAAATATCCCTGCCAGTGCAATAAAATACCTGGCCTCTTGTTTTCCTGGATAATAGCTTTTTCCTATGAAAAATAGGAGGCAGGCCAGGGGAACAGATGGCAACAAGCTGGCATACTGCCTAAAGGACCAAAAAGAATCCCTAGGAAAGGCTTTATGCTGGGGGTTCTTTTTGGATGAATGACAAATGGAAGGTCACTTTTTTTCAGTGGCATACCTTGTTGTGCCCAGGGAAGCGGGGTAGATACTTTGCTTCAAAAAGGTGTAACAAAGGATACGCCTATTCTGTTGGAAAAAGCTTAATTGATTTTTTATGATACCAAGCCTGGTTCGCGTCATATGACAAGGAGCCAGGATTTTATTTTGCCCTGGAAGCAAAAGCAACGTTTTACTGGTGAAAAACTTGCAACAATGATGAGACTTTGCCAGCCTTTTGCTGTGTTATAATCCACTTAGAAAAGGATGTCCTGGGCTTGGATTACATAGGGGCGCTGGCTTTCTGGCTGGATTTTATCCAGGAAAATCAGACTGGAGATAGCCCTATTTCCCTGGTGCAGGGGCCTAGAAAAGCTTTTTTGCTACATGTTGTATCATTGCCACAACTGGCAGCACAGGAGGATGCCTTGGGGGAGGCTTTACAATATGGCTCTTGGTTTTCTCCATGCATGATTCTTATGTCCTGGTTGGGGCAAAGGTTTGCTCCTTGGGGATTGTTAGGTCCTCTGTTTTCTTGAAGCCAGGAAAGGCACAGGTAGCAAAAGCCAGGGTTTTTTATCCTTGGTTTTTTTCTTAGAAGCACAAGGCCTTGGTTCATTGACAGGGAGGTTTTGTTGCGTTGGGAGTATTTTTCCTGGGGACAAAGGTTTTTCTTTTGCAGGACCTGGCTTTGCCCAAGGGTGGGCAAATTGTTCCTTGGCCAGAATAGCCTGTTGTTTCAGATTGGCAAGAACAGATTCCCCAGAAAAGGCAGGATGTTTGTTTTTCGCGTGTTTTTTACCATTGCAGTGTATCACAGGCTGCAAACAGGAGGTGAAGTATATGGATGTAAATGTGGCCATTGCTTTGGTTGGGGTGTCTTTGGCTGTGGCGTCTTTTTATTTGGGCCGCCAAACCGCCAGCAGGGACGCAGGCATAGAGGAAGGTAGTTTGCACACTGACTTGCAATATATCAAGGAAAGTGTGGCCCGGATTGAGCGGCGGCTCAATGATGATATCAACCGGTTGGAGGGGCGCATTGATGAGATAAGCAAGCAATTGATGGATATTGCCAGCTTATCCTCCAAGGCCCATGAATCCACCAAAAGCGCCCACCGGAGGCTGGATGAGCACCTGGAACGGGACCACGGGCAAGTTCTTGTCCGGCGCAAGGAAGGGAATTAAAACAAAGAAGGGGGATTAAAGCAGGTTAAGTTGAATAAATTGAATATATGGCGTAAGTTGGCAGAAAGAACGGAGACTGGAAAAAGCCTGGGGAAGGTAAGCATTTTATTAGGCAACCGGTTTTTCGCAACACCTATATCATAAATTAAAAAGGAGGTGTTTGACTTGGAAATCGATATCATGGAATACATCAAACCAGAATTGCTGTGCTTAGTGGCTGTGGCTGTGGTCTTAGGGCGGTGTTTTAAGGAGTCCCAAGTCAGGGATAAATATATTCCCGGCCTTTTGATGGTCATCTGCATGGTATTGGCTACCCTCTGGGTGCTGGCCACTTCCTCCATAAATAACCCTGGGGAGGTTGCCCTGGCTTTTTTCACCGGCATTGTCCAAGGGATTCTTTGTGCTGGTGCGGGCATTGGTTTGCATCAAACCTTTGTGGTACAACCCCAAAAAGATAGGGAAGAGGAAGAGAGCCCTAAGGCTTAAAGGAAGTTTCTCCAGGGGATGGGGGATTTTAGATTGCAATTTATTTCACATAGCAAATAGTTTGGCTATGCATTCCTGGCATGTGTTACAAGCAAGGCGGCGTTATGGTTTGGTGGTCAGTGACTTCCCTTAAGAAGGGAGGTTCAACTTGCTTAATCGAATGTATGATGTAAAGGATGAGCAACATTCCTCC
>CATZDY010000143.1 GCA_958417755.1 uncultured Peptococcaceae bacterium | reverse complement strand
CCAATCCCCCGTGGGCATGACCGCATAGGGCCAAATCAATGGGGTATTTTTCTAATATACCGTCAAATAGCTCTGGATAATGGACCAACAACAATTTAAAATGTTCATCTTTTATATAGGTATCAAAAAATTGATGCCCATATCTTTCAAACTGATCATGGCCTTGGGAAAGACCGCCAATCAAAATTTCCGTTTCTCCCACTGAGATTTTTTTGGAATCATCGGATAACACCACTGCTCCAGTGGCATTGATTGCTTCAATTATATTTGAATCATGAAAAATAACATCCACATATTCATGATTTCCCAATGAATAATAAACCGGAGCAATCTGGACCAACTGCTGGCATAGGGTAATAACAACACTCACATCAGGGTTCCCAGACATATTCATATCCCCTACAATGGCAATGATATCTGGACTGAGTTTTTGCACAGCTTCCACCAATTGAATATTGTCTTTGCCAAATTCCTTTAGATGCAAATCAGAAAGTAGCACGACCCGAATATTATTGGAAACTTTCTCAGATTTTACCTGATAAAAGTCCAGTTCAAGCTCATCTTGTTGGTGCATCACAACAAACACCATTCCCATCATGAACAAAACGACCACCAAGATGCATATTGCTGCCTTGATGCTAAAGATACGGGAATTGATTTTCATATCATAAACCCCATTTCTTATCCTTGCGGTTCCGGAGAATTGCGGGTATTTGCTATATTGTTCTGCGTATTGATTCTATGGAAGGCAATGCCCATCAGCTCCCGCAAAGAATATACCTTTTCAGTTCTAGTTTCCGCAATTGCATAGGAGAATGCAAGGGTTTCTTCCCGGTTTTCTTCCATATATATAGCAAGGGTATCCCTAAAATAGGCAACAAAAGCTTCTGCTCTCTCCAGGGTACAATTTTCAAAAAAGCAGATGAACTGGTCACTGCTGTTATAACCGACAAAACCATGGGAGGAAAAGGAAAAATCCAACAAGGATCCAAAGACTTTTAGTAATTCGTCACCTTTCTCATGGCCCCATTCCTGATTGATTTGCTTCAAATTATTAATACGGAATAAAACAAAGCTAAAATTATCTTGTAGCCTACTGCGACTATATTGCGCAATGATCAAATCACACCTTGCCCGATTGGGAAGTCCAGTCTTTTTATCAATATACAAAGCATTTTCAATAAAATCACCAAGCCGACCCAAAACAATGGCTCCTACACATCCAATGCCAAAAAACACAACCAAAGCCAGGGCCATATAAAGCTTGACATTGATTTTCTCATCAACCCGGATACTGGTCATTGTGGTGATATTGGCAGCCCCTTGATATTGGTTAAATTCATCCACAGTTGGGGTTATGATATTATACATTTCTGTCAAGGTATCCGAAAGCTGGGCCAGTTCTGCGGCAATCACTGCATCAGATACAAATCCTGTGGTATGCTTACTTGCAGGTGAATCTGTAAAAATATGTAAAATTTCCGTTTTACGTTGGATGTCTACCTGTAAGCTCTCCATATTTGTCTTTAAGTCAACATATTGGTTGATTAAGGTATCATAAGTGGTCTCGGTATTCACCACTTCATCATTTTCATACACATCTTTTAAAATATAGCTGGAATCTGACTCATCACCACTATAGTGATATTCTATACTTTCTTTGCTTTTATCACTATAGCGATTCATCAATATGGTAAGATTGGCTATTTCTTCTTCTAGATTATCAATGGATCTTTGGGCTTCATGCATATCGTTTTGATATTTTTTAATCAGTACATCAAGATCCTTTGAGGTTTTTTGTTCCAGTATTTGCGTATAAATATGAGGAATATCATAATTTAAAATGCTGTTATACATATTATACAAATCCGCAAAAGTATACCCAGTTGCCGCGGATCTATAGTTAGGAAAATCCTCTTGTTTTTCTTTCAAATACCCCATCACATCCCGCACAGCATGATCCAAAATTTCCGCGCTTTCTATAAAATCATAATCAGATTCAGAAAAATTGGCTGTATTGTTCGGCAATGTGGATTGGTTGATATATTTCTCCCCATAATTGGTAAAATAATTTTTGATAATTGAATCAAGCACGTCAGTGGCATAACTTTTGGTGTAATCACTGCTCACAGAAAAAGTGATGGAATAATCAGTGGGAAAATAGGTGTACTCTTCCCCTTTTTCTAAAATGGCCTTTTTGCGTTCCAGCTCATCATCACTGATGATTCCCTTCACTGTACATTTAGACCGGATGTTATCAGTGGTGGTTTTTAAATTCAAATCTTCCAACACATTGCTAATCACTTTTGCAGAATAGATTTCATTGACATCAATGGGACTGCCATTGGGCGTATACCCCAGTGAGGCGTCTGGGTTTGAATAGCGAATCACGGTTTCTGCCGTATAGATTTGTTTGGAGACTGCATAAAAATATACCAATATGCATCCTACTATTGCAATACCAAAAATTAAATATTTCCATTTGGACAGATAACGAAGCATCTCAAAATTTTTCATTTAACAAGCCTCTTTGTTATTTTTGTTTTCCTCATGAATCAACAAAATATTACTGGTTGTTTACCAAAAGCTATCAAAAGCTTTGTTCTGCTTGTTCTTCTCCATCTCTTGTTCTTCTCCATTTGCTTGTTAAATTTTTCCTTACAAAGTTCGAATTATCATACACATACAACACAATTCCCCATAGAATGATAAAGCATATGCCTAAACCAAAGGTATCAACCAAACCAATTTGCTGGATAAGGGAATGTTCAGATTGTTGAAATTTAAGATAATCCTTGGTGGTATATTTTGTATATTCATCATCCACTGCTAGGGTTAATTTTGTAATTTGGTTCAATTGCTTATTGATTGCAGCAATCATTTGCTCAGCTTTGTCGTAGTTTCCCTGATTCGAATTTGCTATACTCAGCTTTTGAATGATATTTTTATTGTCTTCAATGGATTTTAATATATCAGTGGCGGATAAAAGGTCTTCTTTGGCATCCTTAGTCAAATAATCCATACCAATATTTGCTTTTGCCATATAGTATTCTTTATTTTCCGAAAGGGTAGGAATCATCACTGTACCAATCATGGCTTCATCATACATATTAATTGTGTCTGATTTTACTGTAAAATTCGCCATATCTTTGAGATACATCACATTGAGCATGGAATTATTGAAGGCAATTTCTTTTACATATTGATTTTTATTTTTTGCCAGTCCGCTTTCCAGTACAAAGGATTTATAATTATCAATGCCATAGCTTTGCAAATCCTGCAATAATTTGCGAACTGTTTGAAAGGATTCCCCTGTTTCAGAAGCCCGAAAACTAGCGTTTTCCTTAATCCGTAAGGCAAGATATCGATCCAATTGTGCGGTTATGAGATCAAAACGGTTGCCGATTTCAACATATTCTAAATTTTTCAGTTCATTGAGATCATACTTTAAGGCAGTTTGTTTAATGATATATCGTTCATGAAAGACATCATTGTATGCTTTGCAAATCAGATTCACCATATCGTCAGCCCCAATGGCAGAAGCTTCTTTATTTAAGTGATATGTAATGATAAAATTGGTAGAAATATAATACGATGTATCCCCTAAATTGTTTTTAACACTGGCAGGAGAAACTGTTAAATTCTTTTTCAACTCTTCAGGTGATAAATCTCCTTCTAAACCAGCCATGTCTAGGGCCCTTTTCAAGACTTCATCCAATTGAATCTCATACATATTAAAACGCGTGGCATTGGGATACAGTCCTTTACTACTTTCCTCATAATTTAAGGAAAGCAGCATGGTTACCGTCTTTTTTTGCTCCCAATAAAACATACAACTGCTACAAAGCATCAATATGGCTGTCAAGATAATCAATATTTTCTTATGCCGCATGAGGCACAGGAGAAACCGCTTTAAAAAGGTAGTTGTTTCAAGGCTAATTGTTGAAAAGCTTTTATTTTGTTTTGTAGGCAGGGCTGTATCTTGGTTTGCTATCTCAGTTGTTTCAAAATGAGGCGTATGTATGTTGGAAAAATCAGGTTTTCCTCTTTTCATTCATCCACTTCCTATATCATTGTCAGCTATCTGTCATTTAATTGATATTAATCATTTAAATATGGGGTCACAAAAGCGTCTCATTTTAGAAAGCAAAATATTTATCCTTATGGTAAGAAATTATGGTAAGAAATTTGTCCATACCAATGCCATGTGCAACGGCTTATTTTTTCCTGTACATTGACCAGTGATACGATAGGGTGTGCATTTCTTGGGCCATCTCTTCTTCCACATTGTTGCGAAAGGCATAAGCCATTGGAATTAGACGCAAAACCAAACTGGTCCAATAATAAAAAATGGTATTATCCGTTGTATAAGTCGTTAAAATATAAATCATGCATAACAAAAATAATTTCGCGGTTTTTACACCAAATCCCTTGTAAATCCATTGGAATTGAAAGGAAAATACATACCAAGCCCAAAGCCCAAAGCCAATAAAACCAAGTTCAATATATTGCACCAAAATATCGTTATGAATTGCCAGTAAACCGCTAATTCCTTCAATATTCGCATCCTTCAAATCCCGTAGCAGCTCTGAAATAAAACCAAAACCATACCCAAAAAAATCTGGTCCCATTGTATAATATTGGCTGATAAAATGATATAGATTTTGTCTGCCCATGGTATCAATATGAAAATAGGTCATTATTTGATCAAAAATACCATAACGAATGCTTACAATATAAACAAAGCAAAAAAACACGCAAGCAATGCTACATCCACGCATTATTTTATATTGTTGTTTTGCCGCAGGCTTGATAAGCAAAATTCCCAGCAATGAAGCAAGCAGAATACCAACCAGTTCAATCCTCTTTAAGCCAATGAGGATAAACACGCAACAGATTAGAATATAGAGAATCCTTTTTTGTTTTGCACTGTTGTCAAAAAAGATAAAATACAATAGAAAAAAACCATAGGTAAAGGTCATATCGTGAATTTCCAGTTGTTTCATAAAACCAGTGGCTGTACCCATGGTTTGTATGAAAACCACAAAGGTTTCATAGGCATTCTGCCACCCAAAATGCAGAAAATTTAAAATCACAATCAAGGTATTGCTCAAGGCAATTCCATAAAAAGTATAATGAATGGCCTTTTCTCGAAACAAATAAACAGCAGAAACAACAACAAAAATATTAATCCCTTGGAATACTAGCTTCGATATACCCCGGACCATATAAAAAAAATCCTCAAGCTGAACGATCCAAATGCATGCTGACCACAATAAAATACCCACCAAAAGCATGATATACAGGCCCCAAAAACCAAAAATGCGGTCCATTTTTTCAAGATCCCCAGATACAAGTAAAACCAAAATAGCAGCAATGACTGCGCCTACAGTAACAACTTTGGTATAATCGTGGAAGAACATGGTTTCCCCAAGCCCTGCCACCATAAGGCAAAGGATATAAAACAGGATAAGCAATTTGGATCGTTTAGGGGCAAGGTTGATTGTTTGCACGTATTTAGCATCCCTTCGGTGATAAACTGCGGATTGCCTCAAAATTCCTATTACAATTGTTGTGATCGCGCAGCATAAAAAACCGCTCTGCCCGGGCTTGGTAGACTTTATCCGCCGTGCCTTGGGCCAACAATTGGGCTACTTGGGCCACTACCTCTTCCTCCATTGTACATACCGGGCCAAAACCATCTCGACGGTAGTCAAAATAACCTGCTGCGTAATGATTCTTTCGATACTCTTGCTCATCAAACTGGTAAAAAATTTCTGCTTTGCCCATATAGGCAAAATCAAAAAATACACTGGAATAATCGGTAATTAAAATTTCTGCTGTGAGCAACAATTCCTGTACATCATATTCACCCGGTTGCACCAAATGGATCTGGGATGAAATGGTATGGAAAGTATCCATAAATTTTAACACATCATAATGGGGCATAAAATATAAATCATACCCATATTGGTGTAGTAATGCCAACAAATGCTCATTGGTAAGCAAGGACTGTATTACTTGGTAGTATTTTGTCTTTGCAAAG
>CATZDY010000142.1 GCA_958417755.1 uncultured Peptococcaceae bacterium | reverse complement strand
TTTTATAAACATTGATCTTCACTATCTGCGCCTCCTCTTATCACAGCATTCAATCCTATTTGTTGGCAATTCTCATTGCAAAGCATATTAGAAAACATCATAAAATCTTTCACCCAAAACATACTACCAACTTGGAGTAAATGGATAAGTTCAGTTCCTTTTTTAAAACGTTGGAAAAAATTCTGTGCCCCTTCCACAGTTTCAAAAGTTCTATGCTCCTTTATCTTGGTATTTACAAAATAACAGGACTGATAGATATCTTTAGACACATAAAGATCTGATATAGCAAAGGCCAGTCTGGCGTCGTGGTTTTTAAAAAAATTTTGAACTTTTGGAAGGAAATTATTGCTCTTTTCTTCAAAGGTAACGCTAAAGACAGACTTACCCTGGCCCATGTATATGATTTTGTTTTGCATATTTTTTTCAATCACAGCAAATACAGCAAAAGAAAAATCTTTTTCAAGAATCTTGTATTCTCTTTTAAAGAATCCCTCCTGAACGGAACTTTTTTTAATCCCCACCCTTGTATTGGAGGAAAATAAACCTGTAGAAATTTCTCTGGTTCGAAGATTTACATAACTATCCGCAATACCTTCTTTGGCTACATAATCCTGGGGCAAATATCTGCTTCCTTCACTGGTGGAAACCTTTTTATAATTTTTCATTTGAAAAGGCGTATAAGAACCATTTGAATCACAATTCCGCATAATATGATCAAAGGGAGTTTTTAAATAATAATCTCGCCCATCTGTAAGAAACATCGGGGAGATTGATCGTATAACCCCAAAATTCTGTTTTCTTTCTGTCATCTTAAAGCTACAAGGACCAATCACATTTTTATCAAAGGAATAGTCCTCATTGATTGTATCAAGACAACAATAACGAAGGGAACCTAAAATAGCGGTTTGAGAAGGTGTATCCTCTGAAGAAACGAAATAATTACCTGATTTTTGTGTCATCACCTCTCCAAAGGCAAAGGATTTCTCATTGCCGAAAAAATATGGTTCCAGGGGTGTAAATCGCACCAAATAGCTAGGCATTTCCTGTTCACCTCCTATATCTTTCTTCAAGCCCCTTTTCAGCAAAGAATTTTAAAGTTCTTAGCAGAGAAATCATGCACTGTATCACATTTTCCGCTTTATCAGGATTTTGATTGGACATATTTTGATTGCATACCCTGATATCTTTATGGCAAATGACTTCTTCCATTAACTGGACAACTGCCTTAATAAATTTTTGGTTTGTTTGATGAATGGGGTGATCAAACATATTGTCAAATACATGATGCAATATGGTTTTTTGGTTCTCCTCTATGTGCTCTGGCAAGCGGGCCATATATTCTTCTATTGCATGCACAAAAAGGGGCTTAAACTGCTCCAACTTTAACATGATACTTTGGAGAAATTGTTCCGTATGGTTTTCAGCAATCTTGCCATATAGGCCTAAAATCTCCTTGAATGTTTTATAAGTTTGGTTATGAGCGGTTTGTTCCAGGACAAAGCCAAAATTCGTTCCCGCATGCTTTTGAATTTGTACTGCTGTGGCATTTTTATGTTTTGTTTGTTTAGCTATCCCGAATAAAAGCTGCGATGCTCGTTGAAAGGATTCGTATAGAGGAAATTTGGCATAGTTGATAGAAACCCCAAAGGAAATGGAAGGCTTATATTCTTCATACTTTTTAAAATGACGTTGAAAGACCACTTCAATATTGGTCAATAAATCAAAAATGGTTTTTTGGTTTTTATTTTCAAGGGAAGAAAGAATCAGCAGATCATCCCCTCCGGCATAAAGAGTAATAGCCCCAAAGTTATGAATCAAACTGGATGCCTCTGAAGCATAGGCAAAACAAGTTTTTGAAAAGGCGACAATTTCTTTATCCTCTTTCAAGGCACTTAAAATTTTCCCCATATTATCGCCATCAGCCTGTATAATGGCATAATAGCAATGTTTTTTCATGGTTGCTGTCATAAGATTACCCAAGGCAATCTCTTCAATCTGTTTGAGCCGTCCTTCCCCAGGGACTGCGATGGAAAGGTTGGTCAATCCCCCACAATCTCTAATCAAAAAGCTTTGTTTGATATTATCATTCTCAAGCAAACTCAAAAAATAATTGCTTCTTTCTTGTTGAAGAAAACTTTTTTCAAGCTCAAGGGCGTCCAAATATGGGGACAAAAAAAGAATGGGATTTTCCTTTGCAGGTACTTCCAACTCCACGGCATAAAATTGCAAATAATCCTGGACGAAATGACAGATATCCTGATAAAAATCATCACCATTTCCTTGCATTTGTTGAATATGTTGATTTTCATCAAGATTTAAATCATAGTTCAATGCTTGAGAAATATCTAATTTTAAATGTTCAATGGCTGCCTTCACCTTTGCCAAATCACCTGGTTTAGCTTGAAAAACAATACGGTCGTGAAAAAGCCCGATCCCAGGATACTTTTGGGCCATTATTTGGATGTTATGAGGCTCAAAATAAGGGGTAACAAAGCTATCAATTTCCTTTTGAGATAAATATTCGCAAAGCTTTCTGGCAAACATTGAAAACATATAACTCGCCCCCCACAAAGAGGCAGGTTTTCTAACAGATGTTAATGTATCATAAATAGGTCCCAAGGTAATCCCAATATAGCTAGGCATTTGGCTCACCTACTTTGACTGGCACGATTTTTTTATTTTTCAACTGATTATAATATATGACAAAACTTTCCATAAAATTATTCATGTCAAATTCAGCAGCAGTGGGTGTTTTAATTTCAATCTTATCATCAGGCTCATTTTTATCTTTAAAACAAAATACTGCTCCCAATATACAAGGATTTGGGTTGTAAGGCAGTATATACATAAAATTATCAATTACTTTAAATGTAATGGGAGAAGCATACCTTTTAATCGTATCATGGGAAATATCGATTTGAGTACAATAACCATCCTTTTTTCTATTAAATTGAAATCCACCTCCCAATCCTAACATAGCTTTTACATATCTAGGTTTTCTATTTTCTTCTTTATTTCGCACTTTTACAGTAGGAATATTTTGAAACTTTAATGGCAAATTTTCTTTGAGATAATCTTTTTCATTTATAATAGAATATTTATCCATATACTGATAAATATATGGCTTTGAATATTTTTCACCTGATTTCATTATTTCATATAATTTATTGATATCTTTCATCATTGTATTCATTCGTTCTTTTTTTTGCCCAGAAGAATTATATTTTACATAATAAAAGGAATTATTAAAGTATTTTTTTATTTCATTTACTACATTAACAGAAGTACTTTGGTTGTTTATTTTTGTAACCTTAAATGAACCGAAACCCTTATTTTGTCTTGTACCAAAGTTATGTAACAAGAAAAATCCCTGGATATGCTTTTGAATTTCAGTTAATAAATCCGGTATAAAACAAATAATTGTTAATTTGATTGGTTTTGTATAAAATATTGCTTCCTTATTGTTTAATCTCATTATTCCCATTTTAATTTTACTTTTTTCAAAAGGTGCATTTGCTTCAATCCTCATCTTATAATTCAATGCTGTCCGGGCTCTTTCATCTGGTTTAGGCAATTGCCAGGCAGCGGGTAGGTGCTTATTTTGCAATTGAATCAGCATTTTATCTAATTTTGGCTTTACCTCTGTGGCCCTAAGGGTTGCCCCATCTTGATTATGTTGAAAATGAATCATGGGCGTTTGTTGCTCAAGTTCAATTTCCAACTTAAATTTTGATGCACCCAAATCCATCACTCCTTATTGGCTTATCTTTTTTGATTCACTCTACTTCTCGCTAATCATTTAGTTATACAAGTAAATTTATCAGCCACTATTTTATTACAGATCTCAACCGATAATCTGTTTGGTTTCTATAATTATATAACAAAAAAATGATATTAAACTTCTCCATATGAAAATAAAGGACTAAATCTGCCCTAGTTTTTATTTTACTCTTATTTTCCCGACTATCTAAATTTATGTCAACTTATTCGACATTTTTAGGCATTTTTTTCTCCATTTAATGCATCACCATACCCTTCTTTGCATAATAAATGATAAACAAATCATCCATTTCCAATTGGAGGGTAACTAAAGTAAAGATTACTTGATGCATGCCTTGTGACTTAAGGGTAAAAACAAAATTTTTTCATAGGATAAAAAAAAGCCCCAAAGAAAATATTGGCTCCAATGATATCTTCTTTGGTCACTTCTCTGTTTTCATCAACATCTGCCAGCTTCCCTGGTTGCAGCTTATTCTTGGCCTGCTTCTATGATTCGCCCCTTAGGTGCTAAGGAAGATGATACCAATAAACTTAATGATATTTTTTATGTTACATTTACATTCTTACCATTTTTATATCCGGCAATTTCTATCATGCTTTTGATTTACCCCTGCAAAGTCTCCAATACATATAACTACAATGTTGTCTTTTCCTTTTGATAAAGTAAACTCATAATTCTCTTTATTTGCTTGAAATCCTTGCAATTTTTACTTTTTAATCATCCCAATCCCACATCATCAGGGAAATATGCAAAGAAACCTACCTTTTGCTCCCTATTTGTAGTTTTATTCATAGTTAATTCACATTGAATGTATACCTTATCATCTTCCACGGTAAAATCCGAATAAAAACTTTCTTCCTTTATGATTTCTATTTTATGCTCCTGACTACATCCATTTAGTAATAACATGGATACAATTCCTGGAATTAAAACAATATGATATTGAATAAAAAATCTTTTCTTTACTTTACCCATTTCTATGAAAATAAAAAAACTTGGATTAGCCTTCATTACAATTATATCGATCCAATTCTTATTACAATGAATTTATACAACATGCTCAACGGGCTTGTACTTGATATTTCCTAATTGACACTGGAATCAATTGAGCTCTTGGGGCTTTGGCCCATTCAAATCGTTCTTTATGAAATTTTCATTAATAAACCAGCCCGAAGCAAGCTTTAATATTGTGCCCAGAAATGCACTGTGATGCTTCCCCTGAGCATAGTACTCTCCACAACGATTGTTCTCCTCTTTATCTGGTTTTCTCCACCCCAAGTTGGTATGTCCTTGTTCCCATAAAAAAATAGCCACAATGAGTCTATTTCCCTCATCTACCCGTAGATGAAACTAAACACATTACATTGCTTTTCTTATTTGCCAGCCCAAGCCCTACCTCTGTTACCTTTTTGCTTGAAATGAGTCAACATTCTACTGAAATCTTCACATGACGAAAGCAATGGAAAAGTTAGTAGTCATAAAATTAATCGCAAATTAAAAAATCGTCCCCAATCTGTCCCCCAATACAGACTAGAAACGATCTCCTCAAACCAATGAATATATAGATTTTTCATATCCCTTCTTTTTACATGAGAATCCTTATAGGTAAACTTACCAATTCAACCAGAAGCACCGCAGACGCAGCGTGGCCACTGAGTTTCAATTCCTTATAGGTAACTTATAAACATAATATGCGATAATCAATTCCTCCATCTCTCCGTCGTTTCAATTCCTTATAGGTAACTTATAAACTTTAAGCAAACAGACACTGTCAATCGGTGAGCATGTTTCAATTCCTTATAGGTAACTTATAAACGATGGGCATCAGTATAAGATTAACACTGATTTCAGGAGTTTCAATTCCTTATAGGTAACTTATAAACCAAGGAAAGCGGGGTAAAGGGCTGAAGTGATAAAGCGGTTTCAATTCCTTATAGGTAACTTATAAACAAAGTAAAAAGTGCCGATATCAATCAGCAAATATCAGAGTTTCAATTCCTTATAGGTAACTTATAAACTGCAACAAATAAAATCAATTGGTTAGGGGAATCGGGTTTCAATTCCTTATAGGTAACTTATAAACGCCACATTGGTATTTGCGTTTGAGCTTGCAGCAGCGTTTCAATTCCTTATAGGTAACTTATAAACCGTACTATCCGGCGTTTGGGGGTAGCGTTCTAATGTGTTTCAATTCCTTATAGGTAACTTATAAACTGGATTGTACTAAAAAAAGGCGGAGATGCAGCAAAGTTTCAATTCCTGATAGGTAACTTATAAACGCGCCCGTTTTCTTTCCGAACATAACCCGAATCTAAGTTTCAATTCCTTATAGGTAACTTATAAACCGC
>CATZDY010000141.1 GCA_958417755.1 uncultured Peptococcaceae bacterium | reverse complement strand
TATATTTAATGGCATTGGAAAGTATGTTCATAAAGACCTGCTGTAAACGTTCACCATCCGCCACCACTTTTTCATGCTGCATTAAACCAACATGAATTTGGAATTCCTGATGCTTTTCAGCAATCAAGGAGTGGCACATATCAGCTACATTTTGGATCAATTCAGGAAGATCAATGTTTTCGGATATAAGATCGATTTTTCCGCTTTCTATTTTAGACATATCTAAAACTTCATTAATCAGGCTGAGCAAATGCTGGCTGGAAATATTGATTTTATCCAGGCAATCATGCACCTTTTCAGGAGAAGACAGGTTTGCTTGGGCAATAGCCGCCATGCCCATGATCGCATTCATAGGCGTTCGAATATCATGGGACATAGCAGATAGGAAATTGGTCTTTGCTGAGTTTGCCACCCGAGCCGCCTGATAGGCGTCTTCCAAAGCCTTGCGCTGCCGCGCCTGCTCTGTTCGTTCTTTCGTGATATCAATGCTGACACTGTAAAAAGAAGGAATACCGTCCCAGCTATCCTCACCGCTTACATAACTCAATGTGATGGTTAAGACTCTCGTTTCGCCGTCATGAGTGATCACACGCGCTTCAATAACCGCGTTTTTACCAGTTTTCTGTATATCCTGCATGATAGAAATAGCACGCGCCAAATCATCAGGATGTATATAGGTACACTGGGAATGCAGTTCATTTTCAAACTGTTCTTTTGTATAGCCAACTGTCTGCAAAAATTCACTGCTGTACCACAAAATGGTGCTAAAATCTCTCGCATCCACCCGGCACAACCCGCCGGGAATCGTTTTGATGAGCGCATCCCGCTCCCGTTCCTTTTTGGCCAAAGTGTATTCAGGGCTGAACACATCATAAGCAATTTCAATGCGCGCGGTATGCCCCTTCCAGCTGATTTTTCTGTCCTTCAGTATCAGTTTCTGATCCAGGTAGGGATTATAAAATTCCCACTCATAGAATTTATCCCGAGATAAATACAAGTTTGTACAAAATGAGCATGGTGATGTATAGCCCTGAATAATCTCATAACACTTGCGTCCAAGCAATTCTTCACGGGTCATATGCATGGAGGCACAGGCAACCTTATTGATGTACAGCAGTTCATAAGTTTCCATATCTGCGATATAGATACTGTCAGCATATTCATCCATAATCCCTTCAAAGCTCTGTGTTAGTTCCTCGTATACACGATTTTGTATCTCCTGCTGACGAACTACATCGCTGATATCCGTATTGACCGCGTAAAACACAGGATGTCCATCTACGGTTTGCTCGGTAATCGTCCCCGAAATACGAACCCAGGCAAAGTCCCCGCCTTTTAGTGGCGTACGAGCGGTCAATTCAACGCCGGTCTTACCTTTATCCAAGGCGTTGATTAGTCCGCTTTTTACGGATGCAAAATCTTCGGGATAGTCTGCATAATACTGGCGAATGCTTTGAAAATGAAACTGGTACTCTTTTGGGGAATAACCGGTACTGCTATAAAAACAATCATTGGCCCAAAGAATGGTAAAGTCCTCGTCCAGCAGATAGCTGATTATACTAACCTTTATCGTATTTAGCAGCGTACGATACGCATCGGTTGTTTTCAGTTTGGAATATTCCAGCTCCACGTTTGAGCCCTCTTGCTGATGTTCCATCTTCATTCTCCTTTGGCTACGCAGTTACCGCTATATTGCCATGTGACATTCCCCCTACTTGCTCATATTATATCTAATGCAATTCGCTAAATCAACATTAAGGCTTTTACTCATCCAAAAGAAACTTAAGAATTTTGGAACAGACAAAAATTTATTTTTTGCTACACTATGAATATAAGCAAAAAAACTACTCTATTATGAAGCAAAATAGATTGATTAAACAGCCAAAATAAAATTTCATTTTAGACAATATTAGCTTAAAAGGGGATGTTATCATGAAAACAAAATTTATTGGATGTGAAGTCCTGAAAAACGAATTGCTTTGTTTAGGCGTAGAACAAGTGGCGGATTGCGAATTTTTTAGTTTTGACCTGCACAGTGATGTGGATAAATTGCACCAAACAATACAGGAAACCATTGACCAAAATCAGGAGTATGAGCGCATTATTTTGGGGTACAGCCGATGCAGCAGTGCTTTGCTGGGTTTACATTCTGCCAAAGCTCAACTGGTCTTTCCCACCACCCATGATTGCGTGGGCTTTGCCTTGGGTTCCACCAAGCGCCATTTGGAATGCATCGATGAAGCCCCTGGTACCTTCTACATTACCCAAGGTTTTTTGGATTATGCCATGAATCCATACCAAAGGGCTTTGGAATATGTGGAAACCTATGGCGAGAAAAAAGCCAAACGGTTAATCAGATTACTTTACGGCGCCTATACCAGAGGCCTATTTATCACTACCCCTGGCATTCCCAGTGAAGAAGCTTATGAAGAATATTTGGCAAGAAGCAAAGAAATCACAGAATACTTTGGTTGGCGTTTGGAAAAAACCGAGGGAGATTCCAGCCTTATGCAGGCCTTATTATGGGACGGAGAAAACGACGAAGTCATTCGTTTACCTGGAGGCTGCACCATTACCAATGACTTATTTGACAACAGTGTCACCATTACCACCCAAAGATAGAAAGCTACAACATGGTCCCAGGGATTTATGCACGCCATGATTCGTTCATGTATCCCAAGGGACCCCAAAAGGGGAAAACAAATATTTTCCCCTAATTTTTCTTTGTTCGTGTATTTTGCCATGCTAAAAAGCAGGTTTTGAGAAAAGCCAGGATGCGAAAAATCTTAGCCATTTCCCCGGCTTCTTTGGCCTCACGGATTTACAACCCTTTCCTATGTGCTTACCCTGGGGATTTATCAGTATAGCGGTGTTTTTAAAAGTGCAAACCCTGCTGGCATCTTACAAACAAAAAAATTTAACCAATTAAAGCTCAAAAAAAGTTTGCAAATCGCATACTCTTTTTGAGTCCATTCCTTTTCCCTCTTTAAGAACCAAGGGAAAATGCTGCATTTACCAAGCTGTTTTATATCTTCAAACATTTGCAAAATAACGATCCAACACTTTTTTCTCCTTTTGTACCACATAATTGCTGCCACCCAAGTTTTTTACATCTTCCACCATGGTGACCATTAGAATCGGGTTGTCAATCCCCGGATCCGTAGTAAATACGCAAAACCAGCCCAATTCCGTTCCACTGTTGTCCTCCTTGGTAGTCTTGATTTCCGCGGTACCAGTTTTCCCGGCCAGTACCATATCCCCCCTACGGGCTGCATAACCGGTACCAGCCGCAGTATTCACCGCTTTTATCAAGGCAGCTTTAATTTGGTTGGCAATCTCCGGTTCAAAAGCCTGCTTTAACCAAATAGGGATTTCTGATGTTTCCTGGTAAAGCAGAGAAGGTTTAATGACATTGCCTTGATTGACAAAGGCCGTATACAAAGAAGCCAAATGTAGGGGATTTACCAAAACTTCTCCTTGCCCGTATCCACTGTCAGCCAATTGGATTTCTGAAACAAAGGTTTCTCCATTGGCATATTGGGATGCCGCCATATGGATGGGAAAGGGCAGTGTTTGCTTGAAACCCAAAGCCTCAAGGGATTTTGCCAAATCCTTGGCCCCGATTTTTAAAGCTGCCTTAGCAAAATAAATATTATCCGAATATATCAAAGCATTTTCCAGCACCACAGGAGCATAAGCATGCAAAGTAGTAACATAGTAACCTCCCCAAGAAGCATCCTTCTGCCAGCGCAATCCTACATTTCCGTAATCCTCCTGGGGGTCAATGGCCCCGGTGGATAGGCCGATCGCTGCAATGATGGGCTTAAAGGAAGATCCAGGACAAAGCTTCTGGCGAAAACGGTTATACAGAGGATTTTTTTGATCATCATTGAGGGCAGCCCACTGGGCGTCAGACAAACCGCGGATAAAATCATTGCTGTCAAAGGAAGGGGTGCTAACCAAAGCAAGCACTTCCCCTGTATAAGGATTCAGGGCCACAGAACAACTTTTATCCCCCTGAAATTCTTCATACAGCGCTGTTTGCAAATCACCATCAATGGTTAACCTTATGTCCTGCCCATCTTGCTTGGCAATAGAGGCCAGGACTTTTTTCTTGTTTCCTTGGTCATTGATGATGGCAATTTCATATCCATCCTGTCCTCTCAGTTCTTTTTCATATAAACCTTCCATTCCACTCCGGCCAATGACATCATCAATGCCATAGCCTTCCCCTTGATGCTTGTCCAAATCTTCTGCCGTTACCTTTTGTATATATCCGGTTAGATGAGAAGCCTTTTCTCCCAGAGGATAGGAACGGATCGCTACATCGGAAATGGCTACCCCTGGGATTGTTAAAAGTTCTTCTTGCAGGGCTTTGTTCCGTAAAACTTCCTTTGAAGCATAAGGGCTCAATGGCTCACTTTCCTCCACTTTATCCAAGGTGGCGATTGGCACCAAATAATCATCCTTTACCCATGGAGCATCCAACTTCTTTTGGATACTTTGAGGTGATACATTCAACAATGCCGCCAATTTGGCAATATTGTCCCCCGCATTCTCACCCAGTTTCCCGGGAACCAAGCCCACCGAAGAAGCCACACCCTGTCCTGCAAGCATGTTGCCTTTCCTATCCCGTACATCTCCACGCTCAGCCTTTGCTGGGGACACAATGACTTTATCATTGGAGGTCAGCTCAGGAAAAATGATGCTATCATCCCATAAAAGAGCGTATCCCAAAGTCCAATCCCTTACGAATGACGCCTCATTAGCAAAGAAAATTTTGCCCGCCAGGCTATCCATAGAAGTTTCATATAAAACCTTGGGCGAGGATCCTTGTTCCACTTTTTCAATCTTAATCTGTATCTGCTTTGCCTCTATGCCCTCATAAATCCTCTGGTTTCTGGCGATAAACTGCTCTTGGGTCATGGCCTTCTTGCTTTGTGCTGCTAACATAGCATACATGTCAGCATAGTCTCCCTTTGCAAGGCAGGACATATAACGCTGCAGCAATTCCTCAGGGCTTGCTGGGCTTACCGCTCTTTGGCTAATCCACCCCACAATTCCAATGAGGCTTACCACCAACAATCCGCAAAGCAAACCTTGCACCAGTTTTTTTCTCATTTTTGCCACCTCTTTATCTGCTTTCTACATTCAAAATGGAATCATCTAGGCGAAATGCAATACCAAACTTTGGGGCCTCATTAAAGCATAAGATACGCTACAATAAACAAACCTATTGTAAATATTATACTTGTAAGATTTAAAAGTACACGATTCTTTCTTGATATGATTTGCCACGGCATAATTATTACATATATAATATTTATCGTCAAGACATTCGCTAAAATCTCTGAAATAGCATTATAGTATTATATATCGAAATCCTATTTATATTGAAAAGAGAGATACCATAAGAAGACTTTCTGCGAGAAATAGAATATAATTTTTCAATTTTAGCGTGCATACATCTGTCGAAAATAAGATAAAATTAACCATTTAATTTATCATTATAGTAATTGGTTACGTAAAACCAAAAAGGGATAAGCATATCTTTGTTAAATATAGCAGTATTTCCTAACCCGACAAAAATAATTGCTATTAAAACGACTAGCGGACCCAGTTGTTTAATTACTATATTCTTATATATTAAAAAACTCAACATAATCAACAATACTATAACAGATAAAAATCCTCCATTATGAAGCATCAATACATAACTACTATCTCCCATAAACTCGCTTCTTATTGGAAGAAAACCAACACCTATAATAGGATGCTCCCTAATTACTTCATAAGTTCTATCCAATCCAATATTATCGCCAGTATACCTGTTTTGCAATACCATTACAGGATTATTAATATAACTTACATAATGTTCTATATTTGTTCCTGAATTATCTAATATTATATATGTATAATTTAAAATTAATGCAGTAATAAAAATAATACCAAATATACGATACGCAAACATTTTTCCTTTAACCATCCCTATGCTAAGTAAAATAATAACAATAAATAATAGCGGGGCTCCTACTATAAAAGTTTTAGTTATGCTCGCAAAACCCAATACAAAACATAGCACAGATTGAATAATATAAATCTTCTTTTTTGTATTTATTACATGTACCAATAAATATGCACATATTAACAAAAAAATCATGCCAAAATAATTCGGAGAAACAAATGTACCATAAAGCCTTTTATAATCATTCCATACGTTAAATACTAAAAAAAGAGGATTATCTTCTCTACTCATTTGAGGCGTCCAATATAGATTATAAAAAAATCTTGACGATAAATCTGGATAAAGCAGTTGCATACTAGTAGCCAGAATATTTAAAACAATTACACTTAAAACCAAT